>DATGXB010000186.1:0-6748 GCA_035299225.1 Nostocaceae cyanobacterium
CCCTGCCCCTCTGCCCCTCTGCCCCTCTGCCCCCTGCCCCTCTGCCTCCTGCCTCCTGCCTCCTGCCTCCGCTTACCGATATAAACGGCGAAACTCAGATGGTGCGAGACGCATGGGTTTATCTGTGTCCCAGATGCCATAGCCTATGATTCTGCTCCAATGCTGGGCACGTTCTAGGCGCTGATCGTATTTGTGATTAGGCGATCGCGCCACAAATAGAGCATACCCTTTCTTGACCACTTCTTCATTTAATAACTGCTCACCCTTCCACACATAAGCCAAAGTCCGCCCGATGTTATCTTTATTTTCTATATCAAACTCTAATGTTACCGTCTGTTCAGCACCGCCAATTAACTTTTCTAATACCTTTTTTGCCTCTTCCCCCCAAGGTCTTTGGCGTAACTCCGGCGCATCTATCCCTATTAACCGCACCGGTGACACTAAATTTGGTTGTTCTGCCAAACCTAACACCTCAATACTTTGCCCACTAACCACCCGTGCCACCTTCACCTCAGCAGGATTATTCGTAGCCTGATTTTTGGCTTGACAGCCCAACAACAACAGCAAACAAGCCAAAATCATCATTTTGGGCAGAAATGCGCGAAGACGCGCCAATAAAGCCGTCATCTTCGCATTTAATTTTTGGGTGTTGCATAATTGCGGGATGATTTTTGAGTGTAGAGACGTTCCATGGAACGTCTCTACAAGGGTTTTCGATTTATGCAAAATCATTTTCATCCCTAGCATCAGCAACGCCAATTTTTGATATCCTGTTTGACACCCTGGAAAAAATAGAATTTTAGTCTTCATCTAACGGCAAACCCGCTTTTACTCTGCCTTTAGCAAAATACCGTCCAAACTGGAGTTCGTAAACCTCATCTTCATCTTGGGTTTCCACCTCCAAATCGGAACGGGCATAACTCACACACAGCAAAGCATAACCCTGACGGCGCAAATCTGGCGACAATCCCACCGCTTCCGGTTGATAAATTTCCCCAGACAGCACCCGAACAGCGCAAGCAGTACAAGCCCCATTCCGGCAAGAAAACGGCAACTCTGCCCCTTTATTTTCCGCAGTATGCAGAATATAGCGGTCTTCCGGCACTTCCAACGTGTGTAACTCACCAGTTTGGCGATTATGAATCTTGATTGTATGGGTCTGAACCATCTTGATTTGGCGTGTGAATAAGGGATTCCAGATTTATTCTAAAAATTTTTGGACAAAGATTTGCATTTTTTCAATTTTCGTTTTACAATTAGGAAATGCGACACCTGGAGAGGTGGCCGAGTGGTTTAAGGCGCAGACCTGGAAAGTCTGTTATGCGGAAACGTATACGAGGGTTCGAATCCCTCCCTCTCCGTTAAAAAAAAGAAAAAACAAAAAAACCTCGTTCCTAGTCAGAGACTAGGAATGCTCATAAAGAGGCTCTGCCTCTAATCTATCTTTCCGTAATTCCAATGAAAAACCGTAGGGACAAGGCACTGCCTTGTCCTTATACGTCTTGTTCAAAAATTTTGTAATAAATTGGTTTTAGCAGGGTAAAATCTCGAAAAGGCATGTGTATAATATCAAATGTCTATAATTTAACCCACAGGCCAAACATTATGACACATACAGTATGGGTAGTTCTTGATTGGTGGCAAATATTCTCATATTTACTGCCAGTTTAAAAGTATTTGTATCACTGAACACAACAGCAAGAACTGTAAACAGATTTTCTGAATAGTCGTTGTTGCTTTTCCGATGCAAGTTATCCACTAGCTGCTCATCCTCTGCTACCAGATTTGGAAATCTGGTTGAAAAAGAAAAATCATTCAGCAAATTTGCTATTTTATGAGGGATTGTTTTTTGTAATTATAGTGTTTATATAGCAATTCTACTTAAATCAAGAACAAAGATGGCTCTCCTGAGTTTATGGTGAAAATCTATCTCATAGATACAAAAATGATTAACTAGCAAAAGCTGAAAGTGTTGGTATTACTGACTTATGAGTTTTACTTATCACTAAACTCCCAAGAGATCCTAAAGACTAAGCTATGATACTCCTTATGCTTGAGTAAATTGTTCATGAATCATTAAAAACTGTTGTATAATTATAGTCAATTTTTCTTGGGAGTTTACCATAGACTAGAAATTATGTTGCTTTTAATTGAATTGGAGTTTAATATATGTCTGCTACCATTTCCCAATTTAATATTTATTCACTACATGGTTATCGGACAATAAAAGTTCCTATACAAGATAATAAAATTGTACTGGTTGGTGAAAACGGTACGGGGAAAAGTACAGTCGCTAATCTTATTTACTATTTTTTAACATGTCAATGGCATAAAATAGCAGACTACGAATTTAAAGAAATTACTGCCATAATTAACGAACAAGAACTTACTGTAACCAAGCAGCAAACTGATTCTGCTTCAGAATCAAGAAGTACTGCTAGTTTTCACCGACAATATCCCCGCAGTTTAGTTCAACGCTTAGAAAATATAGTAGCCGCGCAAGAACCTATACAACTAATAGAAAATAAAGATTCTATTATTTCGCTTGCTGCTAATGCGGGTGTACCCATAAGAATCGCTGAAGATTTTCTTAGAATCAAGACTAAACAATATTCATCTTTAAATGAGGCTTTAAAACAAACTAGTAAGGACATTAAAAAATTTCTGAATTTTCAAATCCTCTATCTACCTACCTACAGAAGAATAGAACAGGATTTAAAAGCAATATTACCAGAACTAGATTTAGATGGGACTTTATTCAAAGAGAGAGAATTAACTCGGCGTAAGCAATCTAATTATGTGGAAATTGTTGAGTTTGGTATGGAAGATGTGGAAGCAACTATAAAAGGTAAAATGGATGAGTTGAAAGATAATTTCAGAACTGGATTAAATTATTTAACAGGTACTTATTTACGGGATGTAATTCGACAAACTTATCAAAACGTAGAAGTGGATAAATTACAAAATTTAGATAATTCTACTATTGAATCAATCTTCGGTCGCATTGATGAAAAAGTTTTACCTAAACAAGATCAGCAAAGTTTACGAGAATTTATTGAGAAAATTCAAAATGAAAATATAAGAAATATAGAAAATGAGCGTAAAATCGTAGCCTACTTTCTATTAAAACTAATTGACTTACAACAAACTCAAAAAACACAAGAACAAAACGTAAGAGATTTTATAGAAGTTTGTAATAACTATTTAGTAGGTAAAAAAATAGTTTATGATAATATAAATTTTAAAATAAATGTAAACTTGGAAAGAGAGGATAAAAAATGCGATAAATTAGAAATGCGGATGCTTTCTTCTGGTGAAAAACAAATTGTATCTTTATTTTCTCATATCTATCTATCTGGTTTAACTGGCTATTTCGTGATCATAGATGAACCAGAATTATCTCTTTCTGTTCCATGGCAAAAACGTTTCTTGCCAGATATTATTAATAATAAGAGATGCAATGGTCTTGTTGCAGTTACACACTCTCCTTTTATATTTCAAAATAATGTTTTAGATAATTACACTCATAATTTAGAGGAATTTGTGGAATAAGTATATGGATTTTCTTAATTTAATAACAGAGGAATCGGAAGAAGCAGGTGCTTACCAAGAGTTTTTACTTTACCATAAACCAAAAAATAGAACATTTCATATATTTTTGGAGGGTAATGATGATTTTTCCTTCTACAAGAATTTTATACACAATATCATTATTGAAAATATACCTGATTCTAAAAAGTACACTGATTATTTTCATTTATGCGGCAGTAAGGAAAAAGTGTATGAACTATATCAAAAAGTTAGCCCACGCTTAAGAAATAATAAAAGCAGAGGGCTCTTTTTTGTTGATAAGGATTTTTCTGATTTTCTTGGTAA
This sequence comes from Nostocaceae cyanobacterium, assembly GCA_035299225.1. GTDB lineage: Bacteria > Cyanobacteriota > Cyanobacteriia > Cyanobacteriales > Nostocaceae > DATGXB01. The sequence continues at coordinate 3,877 of DATGXB010000186.1, forward strand.
TAATTATCCGTCTGATACCAATATCTATGTCACAGATTGTTATTCTGTAGAGAATTTTTTAGTTACAGAAGATATTTTAAGGAGAATTTTACAAGAAATTTATCATCTTAATAATTTAGATTTGGAAAATGTATTACATAAACACAGACTAAACAGCGATTCTATAATTAATTTATTTTTAGAGGAACTTAAAAAAGTTCAATTATTATTAATACCAATAATAGCCTGGATTATTTGTATTAAAAGAAATGGTGGAAAGCCAAACTTAAATAATATTAGATTTGAGAGTATTTTTCAAATAGATGATTTTCATCTAACTCTGTGTAAAATAAAGAATGGTAAATATTCTACAAGGTTGAAATACTTAGAATCAGTATTTAACGTTTCTACTCCACCTAATTTATGGGTTCAAATCCTTAATGAAGCACGTAAATTACGTAAAATATTCAACAATGATAATCCCAAAATTTATGTTCGTGGAAAATATGAACTTTGGTTTTTTATCCAATTCTTAAACAAACTAGAAAAGCGTATACGAGATGTAATCAATTTATATATCCCACCTGATGGAAAGAAGAAACCAAGTTTTAAAGTAACAACCAAAATTAATAAAGAAAATGCAATTGAAATTTTAGGACCCAGAGTTATCTGCCCAACATCATTAAAAGATTTCTTGTTATATCATAAAGATAATCTTATAAACAGTTAGTTGAGCTATATCTTTATTATGTTTCATAAAAATACGGTCAGAGATTTTAATCTGACCGCAATATAATCCATAGGTAAAATCTATGACTTAAATATCTGATTTAATTCGTTAGTTACTTAGCTTGTTATGGTTTGGGTTTGTAAGTGGATGCAACGTGTAATTCTTTGAGTTGTTTGTCGTCCACTTTTGAGGGGGCATCTGTTAGTAAACAACGGGCTTGTTGTGTCTTCGGAAATGCGATTACATCTCGAATTGATTCTTCTTTTGCTAACAGCATTACCAGACGATCTAAACCGTAGGCAATACCACCGTGCGGGGGTGTTCCATATTCAAATGCTTCTAGTAAAAAGCCAAATTTGTTTTGTGCTTCTTCTGGTGATAAACCGATCGCCTCAAATACCTGTTCTTGAATTTCCCGTTGATAGATCCGCAGACTTCCACCACCAACTTCAAAGCCGTTAAATACTAGGTCGTAGGCTTGAGCACGGGCGGTTTTTAAGTCGTGGATATCTTCGGGATAGGGGGCTGTAAAGGGATGGTGTAATGCTTCTAGACGTTTTTCGTCGGCATTCCACTCAAACATCGGAAATTCTACAACCCACAGTAAGTTGAGTTTTTCAGGATCAATTAAATCAAATTCTCTGGCGATAAATTGCCGCAATCTATCTAAGGTTTTGTTGACAGTAGAAGTATCAGCGGCCGCAAATAATAGTAAGTGACCGGCTTTTGCACCTGTGCGGGTGAGAATTTCTTGTTTTTGTTCGGGGGTGAGGTTATCTTTAATCGCGCCGATGGTGTCTATTTCTCCATCTTCTCTGACGCGAATAAATGCTAAACCTTTGGCACCGGCTTCTGTGGCTTCTTTGAAGATGTCTCCACCGGGTTTAATGCGGACGTTGGAGATTTTATCGTTACCGTCAGGAATGGGGAGAATTTTAACTATACCACCGTTAGCGATCGCTTCCCGAAATACTTTAAACCCGGAATCCTTCAACACATCGGAAACGTCCACCAACTCTAAACCGTAGCGGGTATCTGGTTTATCACTACCATATTTATTCATCGCTTCGGCATAGGTCAGACGGGGGAAGGGATGGGGTAAATCAATCCCTTTCACTGCTTTGAAGATATGACAAACTAACTTTTCATTCAGTTCGATGATTTCTTCTTGAGACATGAAACTCATTTCCATGTCCAACTGCGTAAACTCTGGTTGTCTGTCTGCACGCAAATCTTCATCACGGAAGCAACGAGCAATTTGATAGTATCTATCTAAACCCGATACCATCAATATTTGTTTGAATAGTTGCGGTGATTGGGGTAAGGCAAACCATTCACCAGGGTTCACCCGACTGGGTAAAATGTAATCTCTTGCACCTTCGGGGGTAGAACGGGTTAAAATGGGGGTTTCAACTTCGGTAAACCCTGCTAAATCTTCCAAATAGCGGCGCATGGCTTTGACAACTTGATGGCGTAGCTGTAAATTTTGCGCCATCCGTTCCCGTCGTAGGTCTAAATAACGATATTTTAGCCGTAAATCTTCCCTTACTGGGTCATTATTACCTGTGGCGACTTGGAAGGGTAATTGTTTGTTGATGCTGTTAAGTAAAACAATTTTATCAGCGTATATTTCAATTTCGCCAGTGGGAATGCGGGGATTTAGGGATTCTGGGGGACGTTGTGTAACTCTGCCAGTGATTTCGACGACATACTCATTACGCAGAGTACAAGCCTGTTCGTAGGAGTCAGGAGTGCGTTGAGGATCACTAACGATTTGCACTAGCCCAGAGCGATCGCGTAAATCTATAAAAGTTACGCCCCCATGATCACGATAACGGTCTACCCATCCATACAAGGTAACAGTTGCTCCAATATGCTGTTGTCGGAGTTCGCCGCAATACTGAGTTCGCATAATGATTAGTTCTTTTGTTCCGGGCTAGATTGGTTAAAATGTCAAGGCTTTCCCATTATCCAGCATCAACACTAATTGTAGTCATTCTTGTTCCAGAAAAATCAACCAGGATCAAAAATTTTATCTAGTAGGGAACAGGGAACAGGGAACAGGGAACAGGCAATAGTCATTAAGTCATTGGTCATTAGTCATTAGTCATTAGTCATTAGGGAATTTATTGTTATTTCCCCCCTGCCCCCTGCCCCTCTGCC
>DATGXB010000187.1:0-2354 GCA_035299225.1 Nostocaceae cyanobacterium
AGGTTTTACCACGTCCGGGTCCACCTGTAATAATACTAACCCACATTCCGCACCCTCAACTGTCACAAGGTAAAAAAGCCATGAAAGTAGTACATATTAACTAAAGTCAATTCAAAGATTAAGAGGCTTAATGAGAAGAAATAGCATTAAAAGGGAAATGGTGTGAGAAAGTGAAGCTTGGTAACAAAAACAAAAGAAAAAAGTAAATTGATAACCAAATAAGAAATAATTGATGACAACAGAATAGTAGAGGAAACTGTTGTGAAATTAAAACCTCAAGAAATAGAAATTCAGAACATAGACCATCTAGGGATAGTAGCAGGAATAATAGACGCGATAGGATTAGTAGAAATAATAAATGAATTAATAGGAGTAGAAAAAGACGAGAAAGTAAGTGCAGGTCAAGTAGTAAAAGCCATGATAATAAACGGGTTAGGATTTGTCTCCAAACCGTTATATATGTTTCCCGAATATTTTGAAACAATATCCTGTGAACATCTAATAGGAGCAGGAATAAAACCAGAATATCTCAACGACGATAAACTGGGGAGAGTCATGGATAAACTATTTATCAAAGGATTGGATACAATCTTTTTTATCATTGCCTTAAAAGCAGCCCAAAAATTTGGAGTATCACTATCAACATCACACCTAGACTCATCATCAATGCACGTGCATGGGGAGTATAATACTAGCTTACCGGAGGTAATATTTGAGAGTCAAAAAGTAGGAGATAACCAAGAATTAGAAGAATTAGCAGTAAAATCGCCAAAAGAAATAACCATCACCTACGGTTATTCTCGTGACCACAGACCAGACTTAAAACAATTCATCATAGAAATGATATGTACAGGAGATGGAGACATACCAATATTTTTGAAACTAGCATCGGGAAATCAAGCAGACTCATCATGTTTTGGTAAAATAGCAGTAGAATATCAAAAACAATTAGAAGTTAATAGTCTCATAGTAGCTGACTCGGCTTTATATACAGAATCAAACCTGAAAATGATGTCAGATTTACGTTGGTTATGTCGAGTACCATTAAGCATAAAAACAGCAAAATCATTAATCTCAACAATCCCAGAATCAGAATTTATTGATAGCACCATACCAGGATATAAATTAGCATCAAAAACAGAAAATTATGCCGGAATAGAACAAAGATGGTTAGTAGTGCAAAGTCAAGAAAGAAGAGAATCAGACCTACGTAAACTCACCCAAAAAATTGCCAAAGCCGAATCAAAAGCTGTGCAAGATTTGAAAAAGTTATCACAGGAAGAATTTGCTTGTGAAGCAGATGCTATCAAGGCATTATCAAAATTATCAAAACAGTTCAAATATCACCAAATTAACGAAAGTAAGGTTACTCAAATCAAATCTAAGACAAAAGATTCTCCAGAAGGAATATCTTATCAAATATTAGCGACAGTTTCCGAGGATGAAAGTAAAATTAATACAGAATTACTGAGTGCGGGACGTTTTATTATTGCAACAAATGTTTTAGATTCACAGGAACTAAGCAATGATTCTATCTTGAGTGAATATAAAGCTCAACAATCATGTGAGAGGGGGTTTGGTTTTCTCAAAGACCCATTATTTTTTGCAGACAGTATTTTCCTCAAAAGTCCTGAAAGAATAGAGTCTTTGGGGATGATTATGGGTTTATGTCTACTGGTTTATACTTTGGCTCAACGTCACATTAGAAATGCTCTAAAAGAGTCTAAATCAACAATTAAAAATCAATTAGGTAAAGCAACTGACCGCCCTACTTTACGCTGGATTTTTCAATGCTTTCAATGTATTCATTTGGTTATAATCAATCAGGAAGAACATATTTCTAATTGGAATCAGGACAGAGATTTTATCTTGCGTCTTTTACCAGATGATTGTTTACGTTACTATCAATTAGTCACCTAATTATTATCTCTATCAATTTCATTTCTATGAGTGAAAATGAGCTAATATCTTTGGTGTATAGCTCTATTTTACTATGTCTATAATTTCATTTTTATCCTGGAAATATTAGTCTAGTTTATGATTTTCTCTTGAATATCTTCTTTTCTTTATCTGTTGACCTCTCCAGGTGGTGTTCATTCTTATTGCTTCTTATTGAGAATAGGTTTTGATGACATTTTTGGTGATTTACTGTTTCTCAAATGCCTTTTTTCACTGTATATGTCTGTTTTTATGCTCACTTTAATTTTTTATCTCCGTAATTTCCCTCTGGGACAGTTTGGGGTGCGGAATGTGGGTACTAATCGGATGTTTAACTGCCATGAACAAGGCACTGACTTGTTCTTTACTCAATCCTTCGATTTGGCGATAGCCAACTGCTTCAAATTCTGTTAACC
>DATGXB010000188.1:0-87181 GCA_035299225.1 Nostocaceae cyanobacterium
TAATTTCCAGGACAGCCGCGCAGACGCAGCGCACAAGCCCGGCGCGACAATCGGCCTGCCCCCCTGCCCCTCTGCCCCAATTAGGGGTAAATTAAGATTTTATAAGTTTCCGGTGTTGGGGCTGTTGCTCTATCTACGGCAGCTGATAGATTTTCTAAGGGGATGCGATCGCTAATCAAGGCATTAACATCAATTCGCCGATTAAACACAATGTCTGCGGCTAAACTTTGTAACCTGTAGGATGAACTATAACTTCCCATTAAATCAATTTCCCGACGATAGAGAATATTGGGATTAACAGGTATTTCCATTTCATCCGGGAACTCGGCAAAAAACAGAATTTTCCCACCTTTGCGGGTACAGTCTAAAGCTTGGGTAAAAGCTTTGTCACTGGGAACAGCTAACAAAGTCACATCCACACCCAAACCACCGGTTAAACCTTGAATTTTTGCGGGTAAATCAGGATCACGAGCATCAAAAGCCGCTTCCGCACCCACTTGTAAGGCTTTCTCAATTCTAGAGGGTAATAGGTCAGTAGCGATCGCCCTTCCCCCAAAATATTTTACCAGCATAATAAACATTAACCCAATCGGACCCGCACCAGTAATCAATACCGTTTGTCCCGGTGCTATTTGGGCTTTTTTCACCGCTTTTAAACAGCAATTCGTCGGCTCAACAAAACTAGCTTCTTCAAATGTGATATGATCGGGAATTGGGATTAATCCCCCATTGCGGACAATATGCCCTGGAACTTTCACATATTCCGCAAAACCGCCCCCACTAGCATTAAAACCGGCAGTAGTAGAAATATTTTTATACACATCGCACATTGAATAATTTTCATTTAAACAATAAGCGCAACGCATACAGGGGATATGATGCATTACCGCCACTCTATCACCCACACTCCACCCAGTCACCGCATCACCCACTGCCGCAATAGTTCCCGCCGTTTCATGGCCGAAAATGCGCGGAGGTTCATATAAAGGATAACGAATTTTTTTAATATCTGACTGACACAGCCCGACTACTCGCACCTGCACCAGCACTTCATCCGGTTCCAGCGTCGGGACGGGAATTTCTTCGTAACTAAGCTGATTTACGCCTCTAAATACCTGTGCTTTCACCTTGTTCTCTCACCACTCAACGTTATTAGATTTAACATTTTGTGGGGAACATTAACCTATTCTGGATTTAATTGCGATCTTGAATTATCTAAAGGTGATTCTACCTCATCAGGGATAAATTCTAACCTGATTCGGATTTCTTGACAAGTTTTAATTAGCCCTCATCTTCATACAAGCCAGCTTCCTCCGTCAATTCTATTAACTTTTGTAAACTTTCACTACGTTTAGCATCTCGCTGTTTTTTATATTTCATCAACTCTTCAAAAGGGACACGGCGGTGTGTTCCTACCATAATGTAAGGAATTTCACCTTGTTCTAAGAGTTTGATTAAATACGGACGTGATACGTTGAGTAAATCTGCTGCTTCTTGTGTTGTGAGTTCTCTATTGTAGGGAATTATTGATACAGCTTTACCGGATGCCATTAAGTTTACGATATAGGATAAAACATAATTTACAGATTCGGGTAAAGTAATTTCTTCACCATCGTTAGTGACTAATTTTACTTCATTATCCGTTTTTTGTAGTATGTTGTCTAGTTGTTTAATATTTTCTGTTTCTGACTCAGAAGCTAATAATGGCTCTAGAGATAGGTTTTGGTTAGGAATGGTGGTTTGCATGGTGGTGTTTATAGATTTTTATTCTAAAATTATGCTACATAAACGCAATAAACGAAATGAAATAATTAAAAGAAAAGTTTGATTGTTGGAATTTAGGGAACAAAGGTTAAAATACTGGCATTCTTCAATAGTAAGCGATCGCCTTTATGTTGGGTCAGTTACTAGATGGACGTTATAAAATCGTTCGCGTGTTGGGTGCGGGTGGCTTTGGTCAAACTTATGTGGCTGAAGACACGAAACTATACAATACACTCTGTGTAGTCAAACAACTTAAACCAATGGCAACGGATGATGAAACATTACAAATTGCCAGACGTTTATTTGCATCCGAAGCGCAACTACTCCACAAACTGGGAACCCATGACCAAATACCCCAACTCATGGCACACTTTGAAGAAAATGAGGAATTTTTTCTCGTTCAACAGTTTATAGATGGTCATCCCCTGAATGATGAACTCAAACCAGGAACTAGATTAAATGAAACTGAAGTAATTTCTCTACTAGAAAACATCCTCCAACCTTTAAGCTTTGTCCATCAAAATCAAGTTATTCACCGCGATATTAAACCCCCTAACTTGATTCGTCGTCATAGTGATAATAAGGTAGTTTTAATAGATTTTGGAGCAGTTAAACAAATCAGTACACAAGTGGCCAGTGGTGGAGGCGTAACCAAAATGACCGTCGGTATTGGGACGGCGGGTTATATGCCAAGTGAACAGAGTCGGGGTAGTCCCAGATTAAGCAGTGACGTTTATGCTGTGGGGATGATTGGGATTCAAGCATTAACAGGTTTAATGCCTTATCAATTACAAGAAGATATAGAAACAGCAGAAATTGTGTGGAGAAATTTAGCTGATGTTAGTCCTTCCTTAGCTAATGTAATTGATCAAATGGTGCGTTATGACTTTAGACAGCGTTATCAATCAGCCGTTGAAGCTTTAATTGCTATTCGCCAGTTAAGTAATGCAGCTTATGCACCTACACAAACCTCTACACCACAATATCCGCAAGATGCTACTTTACCCCCTACCCTAGCGAGTCAACCACCCGTTGATGCTGAAGCGCCGCTTTATTCACCACCTCCCACAGTCCCAGCCCAGTATCGGCAAGAAGTCCCCCAGGCAAATATAGCTGCCGCACCCCCTCCTCCAGTATCAACTAACCCTTCTCCAGTCGGTGGAGGCTTTTATGTACAATGGGTAGCATTTAATGTCTGTGGTTTGATAGCGGGTTTTATAGGGATGGTCATAATTCAAATGATGATGCCCTCTTCCTTTGTCCGTCAATTACTGATGATGGCAGCTGCCGGGGGAGCAGTGGGTTTTATGCAATCATTTATATTAAAGCAAAAAATCCCGATTTCAGAAAAATGGTGGAGTGCGGGAACTGCATTAGGTTTTTGTATCTCTCTGGTGCTGAGTTTATTGACTAGTGCTGAACCTTATAATGCTATGTTGTGGGTTGGTCTGATAGTTGGTATAATTCAGTGGTTTATATTAAGGCGATTTGTGGAACAGTTGAGTTGGTTATGGATTGTGGTTAATACGATTGGAGGTGGTTTTTTTGGCCTCACATCGGGAGTAATATTACTTTTATTATTGAAAAATCCTAAAAGTCTGAAATCACAAAATAGTTGATTATCAGCATTCAGCCTTCTAAAACCCTCAACTTTAGATTATTTACAGCATATTTCAGGTAAATGAAGTACAAATTTTCGGAACAAAGCCTTATGCTAAGAAACTTTCACCCCTGCACCGCACTGAGCGTAGCCGAAGTGTTCCCTATTCCCTGTTCCCTCCTGTAATCCAAAATCAAATCTAAAATTTCTCTGCCATTTTTCCCAGATTGTGGCATCATAACACCGACCGCGTACATACTTTACAGCTATCCATCGTGCAAGATACCGACTCTCTCAATGAACTTGCGGCTGCACTGCAACAGCCTGTTGATTTAGATTTTGAACTGCCGGACCCGGAAGATGAACAGATTCCCGATTCTGACTTTTTACAACAGTTAGATGTCGCTTGGCAAATATGCGATCGCTTCGACCTGCAAACGGAAATCTGGCGAGGACGAATTTTAAGGGCTGTGCGAGATCGAGAGAAAATCGGCGGTGATGGCCGGGGCACGGGTTTTCTTAAATGGTTAAAGGAACGGGAAATTAGTAAAAGTCAAGCTTATTCTTGGATACAATTGGCCAATAGTGCTGATACCCTGGTAGAACAAGGCAACCTTGACGCGAAGGCGGTTAATAATTTTAGTAAACGGGCTTTTGTGGAAACTGCCAAAGCTGCCCCAGAAGTACAGCAAATGGTCAGTCAAGCCGCCCAAAAAGGCGATCGCATCACCCGCCGAGAAGTCCGTCAACTCACAGATGAATGGACAGCCATGTCCTCCGATTTATTACCTGAACCAGTAAAGCAAAAAGCCGCCGATAATAGCCTGCCACCGCGCTATATTGCCCCTCTGGTGAAGGAAATGGAAAAACTGCCGGAATCCCACCAACAAAGCTTACAGAGGGAAATAGCCGCAAATCCTGACGTGGATACAGTCAAACAGGCAACCTCAGAAGCCCGGCAATTAGCCAAATATTTAAAGGCAGCAGCCCAGGTACAGGCTTTAAATAATGAAGATATAGATATTGAAATTGCTTTGGAAGAAGCGCAAAGAGTAGGCTGTTTAAGTGTAGCGGCGGATTTGGTTAATCAGGCATCACAAATGGAACAGACGATTGCGAAATTATACGTAACTTGGAAGAGAATTAGTAATTTAGCTGACAGATTGTATGTAGATACGGGAGCGAGTACACCCAAATTGCGATCGCTTCTCACCAGTTTAGAACCTTTAGGCGGCGAAGTCATGGAACTGCAACTAAGCGGCGGAACTGAGCATACTATCCGCTTACAGATTCAGGAAGTAGGTTAGAAGGAGGCAGGGGGGCAGAGGGGCAGAGGTGCAGAGGGGCAGGGGTGCAGGGAAAAAATTAATTTCAAATTTCCCTTTTCCTAATGACTAATAACTAATGACTTTCCCCTATTGCCTGTTGCCTATTGCCTGTTGCCTACCTCTATAAATCTTTTTGTGTTCTTTTTTCCCAAAATATATTCAATTGTCGCCAAAGGTACTTAATACTAAAATAATTGCGATATTTTTGGGCTAATTCTTTACCAGCAAAATATAAGCCCAACCAAAACATTAACTCAGAAATAATGAGTAATATTGGTACAATTACGGCTTTTTGACCAACAGACAAAGGTAAAAACGACAAAACCACAACCACAGATAACCAAGGCACAAAGGAAGAAATAATTAAAACCAGTCCTAACTTCTGCATATTTTTAAAAACATGAGGAAATCTGATTTTAGTATTTATATATGGTTGGTAATTGTGGCTTATTCTACAATCTGAAGGTGTTGCTGAATTAGTTGATGATTTTCGATTGTAGAGACGTTCCATGGAACGTCTCTACAGGGTTTTGGCTTTATGTACAATCGTTTTCATCCCTAAAATCAGCAATACCAATCTGAAAAGTGATGAAATGTGAATGTGATAATTTTCTAAAACAGCTTCATTTAAATTACTTATGAACATTAATGAAAAATTACAAGTAGCAATGATGAAAACTGCTCAAAAATATCTAGATTTACAAGATGAAATTAAGTGGAATAATTTATTTACAAAAACCCAATTGCAATTGATAGCCGCAGCAGAAAAGGCTAGAAAAGAGATTAAATCAGGACTTGCTAAACCAATGAACTATGATTATTTATAAATTTTGATGTACAGATGGGTTTAGCTGATAATTTCTGTTTATATAAACCCGCCCCTACAAACAACAATTTATTTACAAAACTCGTTCCTGACTCATGACTAATGACTAATGACTAATGACTAATTTTTAATCCCCGTTGCAGCGATACCGCGAATAAATTGCTTTTGACCGAAGAAAAATAACACCACTACTGGTATAGTAGCAATAGTGACGGCTGCCATCATTAACGGCCAGTTGTTGGTAAATTGTTCTTGAAACTCTGCCAAAGCTAACTGTACAGTTCTTAACTCTGGTCTGGTGGTAAAAACCAATGGTTTAAATAAATCATTCCATTCGCCGATAAAAGTAAATAGAAATAACGTCACCAAAGCCGGACGTGCTAAGGGTAACATGATTCGCCAGAGAATTTGTAGCCTATTAGCCCCATCTATCGCCGCAGCTTCCTCTAACTCTACAGGAATTGTCTGGAAATATTGACGTAAAAGGAAAATTCCGAAACCATTCACCGCAGTGGGTAAAATCAAAGCCCAGTAGGTATTGATCATGTTAACCCACTTCAAAACTAAGAAGATGGGTATCACCAATAACTGGAAGGGAATGACCAAAGTTGCTATCACCACCAGCAGCAGCCACTGTCTCCCCCAAAATTTCAGTCTAGCGAGAGCGTAACCGGCTAGGGCAGACGTGATAATCTGAAAAGCCGTAACAGCGATCGCAACCAAGGTAGAATTAGCAAATGCTAGTAAAAACTTCCCTCTTTCCCAAGCATCGCGGTAATTGTCCCAAGACCATCTTTGTGGCCATATTCCCGGTGTTGCACCCGATGGTGCAAAGGAGGTGATAACAACTACCAACAAGGGCAATAATACAATTGCTGCACCTAGTAGTAAGACTACTAAACTCCAAAAATCACCCTCTCTGGGATTCCAGTTAAATTTCAACATCAGTGATTTATAGATGAAAACTTAAAACTTAAACTTGATGAAACCTAATTACAGTCAGCATTTTAACCTTTAATGCTATGAAATACAAACTCTCTAACACCTCTAACTTTCATCCCTTGATTGACTAGAGGCCGTTACTCATTCACCAAAATCACAGGGGATCTCTAATTTATAACAAGAGTTTGTATTTTGTTAAGTAAAATTAAACAACAGTGATCTTTACCTTATCTCCATAAGGTAAATTAAATTTAAGTATCAAATAATTCAGGGTTACTGGAGTAAACATAACTATGCAGCAGCTTGTAGACCAAGTTGAAAAAATTGATTTCCACAGTGAATCATACAAAGATGCTTACAGTCGCATTAATGCCATTGTGATTGAAGGTGAACAAGAAGCATATCAAAATTATCTCAGACTGGCTGAACTGCTGCCAGATGATAAGGAGCAATTAATTAACCTCTCCAAAATGGAAAGCCGCCATAAAAAAGGCTTTGAAGCTTGTGGCCGCAACTTGAAAGTAACTCCCGATATGCAGTTTGCTCAGGAGTTTTTTGCCGGACTACATCAAAACTTCCAAACCGCCGCAGATGAAGGTAAGGTTGTTACCTGTTTATTGATTCAATCTTTGATTATTGAATGTTTTGCGATCGCTGCCTATAATATCTACATTCCCGTGGCAGATGACTTTGCTCGTAAAATCACTGAAAACGTGGTTAAAGAAGAATATAGTCATTTGAACTTTGGTGAAGTTTGGTTAAAAGCACATTTTACCGACTCTAAAGCCGAACTCGAAGAAGCCAATCGCCAAAACTTGCCAATAGTCTGGAAAATGCTCAATCAAGTAGCAGATGACGCTCATACCTTGGCGATGGAAAAAGAAGCTTTGGTGGAAGATTTTATGATTCAGTACGGTGAAGCTTTAAGTAATATTGGTTTTGCACCCCGCGATATCATGCGTCTCTCATCTCACGGATTGGCCACCGTGTAAAACTCCCTTATGGGGTGACATTTCGTTACCCCCTACATCTTACGCTTTGTTTGTCTTGCACAACAGCACTCAAATATAAACTTACTCTTTTGCTTTCGACAGCCCACGCCTAATATATTCATTACATGTTTGGTCTTATTGGACATTTGACTAGTTTAGAACACGCTCAAGCGGTAGCTAAAGATTTAGGATACCCAGAATATGCCGATCAAGGGCTAGATTTTTGGTGTAGTGCTCCGCCGCAAATCGTTGATCATATCAAAGTTACCAGTATTACTGGCCAAACCATCGAAGGCCAGTATGTAGAATCCTGCTTTTTGCCAGAGATGTTAGCAACTCGCCGGATTAAAGCCGCAACGAGGAAAATTCTAAATGCTATGGCTCATGCTCAAAAGCATGGGATTAACATTACAGCTTTAGGTGGATTTTCCTCAATTATTTTTGAGAACTTTAATTTAGAGCAGTTTCGACAAGTCCGCAATATTCAACTGGAATTTGAACGCTTTACCACTGGCAACACTCATACAGCCTATATCATCTCGCGCCAAGTGGAAGCTGCATCTAAACAATTGGGAATTGAACTGTCGAAAGCAACTGTAGCTATAATTGGGGCTACAGGGGATATTGGTAGCGCAGTTACACGCTGGCTAGACAAAAAAACTGATGTCCAAGAGTTGCTACTTGTAGCCCGAAATCAAGACCGGCTTGAAGGTTTACAAGATGAACTGGGCAGGGGCAAAATCATGAATCTAGAACAGGCATTGCCCCTAGCAGATATTATTGTTTGGGTAGCTAGTATGCCCAAAGGGGTAGAAATTAACCCCAGCACATTGAAAAAACCTTGTTTATTAATTGATGGTGGCTATCCAAAAAATCTCGCAACTAAGATTCAGCACCCTGATATCTATGTCCTCAATGGTGGGATTGTCGAACATTCCCTAGATATTGAGTGGAAAATCATGGAAATTGTCAACATGGATGTTCCAGCCCGTCAGTTATTCGCTTGTTTTGCTGAATCAATGCTGTTGGAATTTGAGAAGTTATACACTAACTTTTCTTGGGGACGCAATCAGATTACCGTAGACAAAATGGAGCATATTGGTCAAGTATCGCTCAAACATGGTTTTCGACCTTTGCTAATTTAGAGGGAACAGGGAACAGGGAACAGGGAACAGGGAACAGGGAAGAAAGGGGAAAGGGTAAAGGTAAAAGGGAAGAAAGGGGAAAGGGTAAAGGGTAAAGGGAAAATAACGAAGTAATTATTATATATTCCTCCTGCCCCCTGCCTCCTGCCTCCTGCCTCCTAACAACTAAACAATTAATTAACTGAGGACTTGTGTGAAAGATAACCTTTCTTTGATTGCTGCTGCTACGGGTGGATTTATGCTTTCTGTTGCCTTAGCGGGAATTTTAAAAGGCGCACCAGTAATAGGTTTAACAAAGGTGCGTGTAAACTCTTATCAAGTTGCTGATACATTGACAATGAAGGCGAGTAAACATGATACGGTAAGTTATATTTTAGAAAAAAGGGCGTAAATGTAATTGTTCGGATTTGAGGTTGTTTAATCTGCATCTCAAATCTAAAATTCTTGATTGAAGTAGCACAGAGGTAGCGAGTTTTTGGTAATTTAGTTAGCGAATAGATATAGAAATATAGTTGTGACTAAATTAGTTGTACTTGGTATTGACTTGGGGGGAACAGCAATTAAGCTGGGGCTATTTACTCAAGATGGAACTTGTTTACAATCTTTAACTGTACCCACTCCTCAACCAGCGACACCGGAAGCGGTAGTATCTGCTATGGTGGATGCGATCGCTCAAATTGATCCAGAAAATCAGGCTTTGGCTATTGGTGTCGGTACTCCCGGACCCGTGGACGCTTCAGGACGCATCGCTAAAGTTGCGATTAATTTAGCAGGTTGGGAAGATGTGACTTTAGCCGACTGGCTAGAAGTGAAAACTGGTAAACCAACAATTCTCGCTAATGATGCTAATTGTGCGGGTTTGGGGGAAGCATGGCTAGGTGCTGGACGCTGTTTTCAAAACCTGATTTTGTTAACCTTGGGAACAGGAGTTGGGGGGGCAATAATTTTAAATGGTGAATTATTTGCGGGATCTCAGGGGGCTGGTGGGGAACTAGGTTTAATAACCCTCAACCCAGAAGGGCCAATGTGTAATAGTGGTAATCAAGGTTCTTTAGAACAATATGCTTCAAATATAGCTATTCGTCGTCGTACTGGCAAAGAACCAGCAGAATTAGGTCAACTTGCCCAAGCAGGAGATCGGGACGCTTTAGGATTTTGGCAAGAATATGGCCGAGATTTAGGCATTGGTTTAACAAGTTTAATTTATGTCCTCACACCCCAAGCGATTATTATTGGAGGTGGTATTAGTGCTAGTTTTAATTTCTTTTTTCCGGCGATGAAAGCAGAAATTGAAAAGCGAGTTTTACCGATATGTCGTCTTGGCTTGCAAATTCTACCAGCAGAATTAGGCAACTCGGCTGGGATGGTAGGGGCTGCGAAATTAGCTTGGCAAAAAGTGAAAGTAAATCTTATCAAACAATGTTAGATTTTGGATTTTAGATTTTACAGCCCGTTTCAGGTAAATGAGGTACAAATTTTTGGAACAAACTCTTATACAAAGAGACTTTCAACCCTGCACCGCACGCTCGCGCAGTCGAAGTGTTCCCTGTTAAGAGTTCCCTGTTCCCTGCTGTATATTGATATTATACCCAATAAATTATCGGGCTTTAAACTTTAATTTAAAATCCAAAATTTGCTCAAAGCAGTAATTTCATTTATCCCTGTGCTAAAGAATAACCGGTCATTTGCTGTAAGTATTTAACAATCTTTTCATAAGATTCTGGATTACTAACAGGGTTAATAATTAATGGGTTGGTTACATCTGGCAACCAAATGGTAATTCTGCCGTTGCTTTCATGACAGAAGGAACTAATGCTATTGAGGTTAATTATATATTCGTTTCTGTCGTAATTTATTTTTACCCAATTAGCATTTTCTAGTTCTAGTTTTTGAATATTCTCTAAGTATGCCAAAATTTTTTGATAATCTTCAAAGTTGGTTTGGGGGTGAATTACTATTGGCATGGCACCATTAGGCAACCAAAAAGTAACTCTGCCATTCTTTTCATAACAAAAAGTATTTACACAGTCGAAATTTATAACATAGTCTTTCCTCTGGTATTGGATCTTTACCCAGTAAGCCACAAACAAACCTCAGTATTCACTACATCTTCTTTTTAGTTTTAAGGTAAATTTATACACTATCTTAGCTGGTTTTCTCAATCTAGTATTTTTTTCTAAGATGTAGTTTGACATCAATTATTAATACAAGATTGTGATTTGATGTTTGGTAGAATAGTAGCAGCATCTATTCTGAGTTTGTGTTAATTTTTGATACAAAATACAAAACGCCTCTGATTTTGTATTTTGTATTATAGGTTGGTGAGGGAATTTACACAGCTGTGGGTGTGCCAGTTGATGAATGTGCAAGAGAAATGGCTGCTTCCATAAAGCCTTTAAATAAAGGATGGGAAGTGCTGGGACGGGATTGAAATTCTGGATGAAATTGACAAGCTAGGAAAAATGGATGTTTGGGATATTCGACAATTTCCACTAAACGTCCATCTGGTGATGTACCACTAACCACATAGCCAGACTCTAACAACTGATTGCGGTAATTGTTGTTAAATTCATAACGGTGGCGATGACGTTCGTAAATTACTTCTTCTTGGTAGAGTTTAAAAGCCAATGTGTTAGGTAAAATCCGACAAGGATACAACCCTAAGCGCATTGTCCCACCTAAATCTACTACGTCTTGCTGTTCAGGTAAAAGGTTAATAACTGGGTTGTTAGTGTAGGGGTCAAATTCAGAACTGTTGGCGCTGATTAACCCTTCAATATTTCTAGCCCATTCGATGACTGAACATTGCATTCCCAAGCATAAACCTAAAAAGGGAATTTGGCGATCGCGTGCGTGTTTAATGGCGGCAATTTTTCCATCTACACCCCGCACACCAAAACCACCAGGAACCAAAATTCCATCTACACCTGCTAAATAATTTTCTGCTGGTTCAGTTTCCAAGATTTCCGAATTTACCCAGCGTATCCTTAAATCGCTATGAGTGGCAATAGCCGCATGGCGCAAGGCTTCTACTACAGATAAATACGCATCACTTAAACGGACATATTTGCCAACGATGGCGATTTCTAGACTGTGTTTAGGACTATACAGCCGTTCTACCATAGTTTGCCAATCCGTTAAATCCGGTTGGCGTTGTTCCATTTGTAACAAATCAAGAACCTGATGAGCTAACCCTTCCCGTTCTAAAGTGAGGGGGACTTCATAAATACTGTTAGCATCTTGGGAGGTGATTACACATTCTGGGGCCACATCACAAAATTCTGATAACTTTTGTTTCAGACCGATAGGAATGGGGCGATCGCATCGGCAAACTAAAATATCTGGTTGAATGCCAATGGATCTTAATTCCTTCACTGAATGCTGAGTTGGTTTGGTTTTCATTTCCCCAGCTGAAGCAATCCAAGGCAGCAGGGTAACGTGCATATACAGCACATTTTGCCGTCCAATTTCCTTGCGTAACTGGCGGATAGCTTCTAAAAATGGTAATGATTCAATATCTCCGACAGTGCCACCAATTTCTGTAATCACTACACTAGGATTAGTTTCTTTAGCTACTCGAAGGATGCGATCTTTAATTTCATTGGTAATATGGGGAATAACCTGTACAGTACCGCCGTTATAGTCGCCCCGCCGTTCTTTATTAATTACCGCTTGGTAAATAGAACCAGTAGTTACGCTATTTAGTCGGGACATAGAAGTGTCAGTAAACCGTTCATAATGTCCCAAATCTAAATCTGTTTCTGCCCCATCTTGAGTAACAAAAACTTCCCCATGTTGAAAAGGGCTCATTGTGCCCGGATCAACATTAATATAGGGATCAAGCTTGAGAATAGACACAGAATAATTGCGCGATTTGAGCAAACGGCCTAAACTTGCTGCTACAATGCCCTTACCAATACTGGAAACAACGCCCCCAGTTACAAAGATAAACTTAGTCATAGTATTTTCAATTTCTAGCAACTTCTAAAAAATACATCCCGTCATTGTGCCACAGTCACTATTGTGAAATCTTCTGTGATTTGCCGTGAAAAAACTTTTAGGATTAGTCGTATTTAATTGTTTAGTCACCTCCTCCGTAGCTTTGGCACAGCCATCACTTGTAGTAGTTTTTCCGCCAACAAACCATCAAACCAGTACAGAAAAAATATTTTTTATTGGTACAGCCCCACCAGATGGAGAAGTTTTGTTTAATGGTCAGCCAGTCAAACGTAGCCAAGCAGGTCATTTTGCACCTAGTTTCCCCTTACAATTAGGGGAGAATGTGTTTACAATCCGTTATCAAAATCAAGAACGGCAAATTAAAGTTACAAGGTTAAGCACTCAACCAAATTTACCGCCAGGGCTAGGTTTTGCAGTAGATTCTTTAAAACCAAGTACAGATATAGCGCGACTCCCTGGAGAACTAATATGTTTTGGGGCGATCGCCACTCCTCAAGCAAAGGTGTCTGTAAAGCTGGCTAATCAAACTATTCCCCTTTTACCCCAACCACCACAAGCTCAATTACCTGCAAATGCTGGTGTATTAACAGGACGCAATCAACCTTCTAGGTTATCTAACTTTGGCAATTATCAAGCCTGTACAACAGTAGCAAATGCAGCTGATTTAGGACAACCTGAATTTAGTGTGACATTGAATGGTCAAACCATCACTCAAACCGGAAAAGGCAAAATTGAAATTCTTTCACCAACACAGTTACCTGTAGTGGAAGTGATCGCTAATTCAGGAGTAACCCGTACTGGGCCTAGCACAGACCACTCTCGACTTACCCCTCTGCCTCCAGGCACTAGGGCCACAGTTACAGGTAAAGAGGGTGATTGGTTACGGCTAGATTATGGTGCTTGGATTAATAGCAAAGAAACCCAAATCTTAACGGGTGCAGTTCCACCTCAAACAATCATTCGCAGTGTGGCGTATCGCCGCTTACCTGATGCTACAGAGATTCTTTTCCCCCTTCAAGTCCCCGTGCCGGTCAGTGTGGAACAGAGCGATCGCACTTTTTCTTTAATTCTTCATCATACCATTGCCCAAACCGATACCATTCGTCTCGATGATGACCCCCTAATTTCTCGCCTGGATTGGCAGCAGGTAAATCCCAGACAAGTAAAATACACCTTCAACCTCAAACAACTCCAACAATGGGGCTATAAGCTCAGATATGATCATACTACTTTGGTTTTATCCTTGCGTCATCCGCCAAAATTAACACGTAATGGCCGCAAACCTCTAGCTGGCATCAAGATTGTACTAGATCCTGGTCATGGAGGTAAAGAATTTGGAGCAAGAGGAGCAACGGGATATCCAGAAAAAGATGTGAATTTAATTGTTTCCCGCTTACTGCGGGATGAGTTGGTGAAACGTGGTGCCACTGTGGTGATGACTAGAGAGGATGATCGGGATTTATCTTTAGCCGATCGCATGGAAATCATTGCTAAAGAAGAACCGGCGATCGCTTTTTCTGTGCATTACAACTCCCTCCCTGATGATGGAAATGCTGAAAATACTAGAGGTGTGGGAATGTTTTGGTATCATCCCCAAGCCCACAATCTGGCGGTATTTATGCATAACTATCTAGTGAAAAAGTTAAACCGCCCCTCCTACGGCGTTTATTGGAATAACTTAGCCCTCACCCGTCCCTCTGCCGCCCCATCAGTATTGTTAGAATTGGGTTTTATGAGTAATCCAGAGGAATTTGAATGGATTACCAACCCCCAAGCACAACAAAAACTAGCCCAAGCTTTAGCCCAAGGCGTAACCGAATGGTTTAAAACAGTACGTTAGAATTACTGGCTATTAATCGTATATATTTAACCCAATCTTAACCTAAAAGGATGTAAACTAAGATCATTACATCCTTGTATTTTTTGTGCTAATTCATCCCCTCATGCTTAAATTCAGGCTTTGATTGATAGCTAACAGCTAATACTTACTTAAATCTAACCATTTTCTGGAATATGAATAATTCTCAATCAAATAATAGATTCTTAAAACTTTTGCGCCAGATTAGGAAACCTAAAAACTTATTTCGATTGCTCTTAATTGGCGGTTTGCTAATATTTTTACTCATCAATTCTATTTTAGACTTAAATCAAGTCAATCGGCTAGTAATTGCTGCTGGATCAACCACTGGGGAAAGTTATATCTTAAGTGAAGCGATCGCCAAAGTAGTCGCTAGACACGAACCAAAAATCAAAATTGAAGTTAGAAGAACTAAAGGCACAGAAGAAAGTCTAGAATTATTAAACAAAGGAGAAGTACAATTAGCCGCAGCCCAAGCAGATATTCCCGCACCCCCATCAGCCCGATTAGTTGCGAATTTATTCGCCGACGCATTTCAATTAATAGTAACAGATAAATCAGGAATTGATGAAGTTGCTTCCCTCAAAAGTAAACGCCTAGCTTTACCCCCAGAAGGAGGCGGCCAATATTTATCTTTTTGGCAATTAGCTAACCATTATCGCCTTACAGAAAAAGACATAAACTTTCAAGCCTTATCAGAAAAAGAAGCAGATAAATTATTTGTAAATCAACAAGTAGACGCAGTATTTAGAGTGCGTGCCCCTGGTAATGATTCCATTAGAAATTTGATTCAAAGTGGTAAAGGCCGAATTGTAGGAATTGATCAAGGTGCAGCCATGAGAATTAATCAACCAGCCTTTGAACCTGCATTCATTCCCAAAGGTGCATATCAAGGAAATCCCCCCATTCCCAATATTGACTTACCAACAATAGCTGTACAAAGAACCTTATTAGCATCCAAAAATGTAGAAGATGGATTAATTCGCAGAATCACCACAGTTTTATATGATTACCGTCAAGAATTAGCCAAATTAATGCCCTTAGCTGCAAATATTAGTCCTCCCAGTCAAGTAAGCGGTACAGGGTTGCCTTTACATCCTGGTGCAGCCGCATTTTATGACCGAGATAAACCCAACTTTTTCCAAGAAAACGCCGATTATATAGGCTTAATACTGTCCGTTGTATTGCTAATCGGTTCATGGATCTGGCAGTTAAAAGAAAAATTTGAGAAAGCACAGAAAAATCGTGGTGATGACTTTAACCAAGATATTGTAAAAATTATGAAAGAAATTGCCACCTGTAAAGACTTAAATAACTTAGAAGAGATTCGTACTAACTTGATAGATAAATTTGAAAAAGTGGTGGAAGCATTAGATGAAGATCGAATTTCGTCAGAAGCCTTTCAATCATTTACATTTACCTGGGAAGCAGCAATGTCAGAATTACGCGATCGCCAAATTTGGATCACCAGACGCACCTTAGCACAGCAAACCCGAACATCTTAAAACCAGCTAAGAGACTATAATATTGAGAGGAATATAGATAGTAAATTTTGTTCCTACTCTCAACTCACTTTCCAGATAAATCTTCCCTTGGTGTCTATCTACACATTTTTTCACAACAGGTAAACCCAACCCCGTACCCATAATATTATCAACATTTTGACAACGATAAAAAGGCTCATAAATATTGGTTTGTTCAGATGGGGGTATACCAATTCCCTGATCTTGCACTTGGAAAATAATATATTCCATATCAGCATCTAAAATCAGATAAACGTTACTTCCAGCAGATGAATATTTAATTCCATTTAACAGCAAATTACTCAGAGCGCAATACATTAACTTTTCATCTAAATTAGCCCTAAAACATTGACCATTATTGATAAAATTAATTGTATGTGTACTCGTGCCAAAAAGTTGTAAATCTTCCACCAAATTTAAACAGAAATTTTCTAAATTAATCAATTGAGGTTTAAATTCCAACTTACCAGCTTCTGCCCTAGTTAAAGTTAAAATATCCGTTAATAAATGATTCATTAATTTTGCTGAAGATTGAATCCGATAAAGATTTTTTAACTGCTTTTCATCTACCAACTCAGCCAAAATTTCTCTTAATAGTTGAGAAGAAAGTAAAATTACACTTAAAGGAGTACGAAACTCATGAGAAATCATAGAAAATAACTGTAATTTCAACTCCCCAAGTTTTTTTTCTTGGGCTAAAGTAGATTCTAAAGACTTTAAATGTTCACGGTTTACCCCCTGATGTTCAAGAATAAAGCATAAACAAATAATCACCATTACACTTAACAATGTACCAATTATTTCTATCACCATTCTCAAGTAAATATTATATTTGGAAGCATCCAAAGAACTCTGTAAGTAAATTTTTTCTTCATCTGTAATTTCCGCTACTAAAGATACGATTTCTTTGCGGATAGCTACACTACGATTAGTCATATTAATTTGTTCTTTTAAGGCAGTCTGATGTTTTTTATGTAGTTCAATAGATTGTTGTAAAATAGCTAACCTTTGATTAACCAAGGAATTTAAACGGATATATCTATTTTTCTGATTTATACTAGGGTGTATTTGCTTCTCTAACTGACCTAGTTCAAAAGTTAAAGTAGCGATCGCATCTTGATAACGCTCTAAATCTTCCCTACTGCCTAAAAAAATATAGCCCCGTCGTGCCGACTCTGCAACAGTCATCGCTGCCGAAAAATTTGTTAGAGTATTTAAAGTTTGGTAAGTTTGTTGTACTCTATTAGCACTCAGTTGAATTTCAACAGTATTCTTCAATGAAGCAATTATTACTAACCCCATCAATAATAAAGTTAAAACCAATCCACTAGTAATCCACTTTCCAGGCAGAGAAAATTTCATAAATTTTGTAAATAACCCGATTTACTGAACAATCAATTATGAATTTCTGCCTGAATTTTATCAAAAATGTATCTAAAAACACAGAATATTAGAATTCCTAGCCGATAAATTTTACTCTGCTATCTCTACTTTGGTTTATTCCGAACACAAACAAAAATTATGCGGATTCTCATAGTTGAAGATGATACTCAACTCGCAGAAGTTCTCACAGAAGCCTTAAGCAGACGACAGTACATAATAGATTTGGCCAAAGATGGAGAATTAGCTTGGAACTCAGCCGAATCAATTAAATATGACCTAATAATATTAGATGTTACACTACCAAAACTGAATGGCATAAAATTCTGTCAGTGTTTGCGTACTACTAGGCCAAATAGTCCAGCTTATCAAAACTCTAGTACACCAATATTAATGTTAACTGCTCGTGACACCGTAGCTGACAAAATTACAGGCTTAGATGCGGGTGCGGATGATTATGTACCCAAACCATTTGATTTAGAAGAATTAATGGCTCGTGTACGCGCTTTAATCAGACGTGGCAGTTCTACAACCAAAATGAGTATGTCCTGGGGACAACTGTATCTAAATTCCAGCACCTATGAAGCTACTTATGATGGTTTTCTTCTATCACTCACCCCAAAAGAATACGCCATTTTAGAACTATTGGTAGCTAATGGCAGACGTGTTTTAAGTCGCTCAAGCATTATTGAGCAAGTTTGGTCAATGGAAGATTCCCCCGTGGAAGAAACCGTTACATCCCATATTCGATGCCTGCGACAAAAGTTAAAAGCTCTAGGTGCACCAGAAGACGTAATTGAAACAGTCCACGGACTTGGTTATCGTCTTAAATAAAAATCAACTTGCATATATAATCCCAATATATAGAATATTATGTTAATAATCCCTTAATCTAATATTTCTATTATCTGCACAAATTCTGCACAAATTTTGCACATTAATTACATATAGAAGCTATATCCTTATTGTTCAGAGCAATCACAGCAGGTAAAAAGCTCAATAATTAACAAGCAGCAAAAAGGATAATTAGCAATGAAGCAGCAATGGTATTATTATGGTTGGTTTATTGAATTAATCCCCTCTTCCGATGGTTATATATTTAAGTGTTGGATACCAGAAGAACAAGCAGGGGTGAGTAATAACCATATTTATCCTAGTTTATCTCAAGCTCTCCAGGCTGCTAAACAAAGAATTAGGTTAGAATCTACAAGTTTAGCAATTGTTCAATTCTTAAATGAATGCTACAGAAATTCTCTTTTGAGCTTTGAAGAAAGAAAATCTTTAGCGAAGACAATTGTTAACTTTACTGTTTCCGCTAACCAACCTCCAATAAAGAACTCATAAATGAGCAAATAGTAATCAACCCAAATCTAATTATTACCAACATTAATATTGCTAACTAAATCCCCCCTGTTTTTACCAGTAATATTTAATGAGTATAATTTGCTAAAAGTTTGCTGGGTGCTACTATACAGATAAATTGAAAAAATAACATGATGAATTATTTACACTAGGGCAGTTTGGCAGAAATAACTGTTCAGTTGCAAAAAGTTCAAATGTTAATTTAATCAATCTTACTCCCTGCTTTATCCTGCTTTTTGACAATAAATAATATCAAGTTACTTGGTTATTTTTAGAAAATAACTCATTAACTTATTTAAACAACAAGACACATCATTTTACATTATATGCAGTTGTGCAAAATTAATTTCCTACCTGGGAACTCTTAACAGGGAACACTTCGACTACGCTCAGTGCGGTGCAGGGTAATAAGTTGTGTAATTAATTCTGCCTAATTACTTATCTTTTCAGAAATTGGAGCTAAAACAGATGACGAAAATAATGCAATCTAATCGTGGTAGCGGTAGATTCCATCAAATACATTAAAAACAATTGTAGAGACAAAACATAGTTCAGATGCTGCTTTGCAAGAGAGTTTTTCTAGTCTAATTAATCTTGGTTTTCACTCCTAACTTTCTTGCCACCATCAAAGCTTTTACATTCCCCCACCTTTTCCTGGCTATAGTGGGGGATTTTTTGTTATCTTTTTCAAGGGTATAGTTCAACTCAACGAAGTTGCTCAAGGATTACATCAAGAAATGACTCATTTTCAACTTAAATAAAGATATCAGTAAAGTTTTATTTATTTTTATTCCCTTTCTTCTAAATTTTCTAAGTGACGAATTTCTGGCCAAATTATTGCCGTAGCAATCACTACTAGAATGGTAGCTACTCCACCGCTAGTTACAGCTAATATAGGACCGAGTAAAGCTGCTGCTAAACCTGATTCAAATGCTCCTAATTCATTAGAAGCACTAATAAAAACTGTATTGATAGCAGAAACCCGACCACGTAAATTGTCTGGTGTTTTAATCTGTACTAAGGTATGGCGAATTACTACACTGATACTATCTAAAGCTCCGCTTAATGCTAACATTAATATTGATAACCATAGCCAACGGGACAAGCCAAAAATAATTGTGACAACTCCAAATCCTACTACCGACCATAATAAAGCAAAGCCAGCTTTTTTAATTGGTGGTAAATAAATTAAAGATGTAACCATTATTAACGCACCAATTGAAGGTGCTGCTTGTAAGTATCCTAATTCTAGGGGTCCAACGTGCAAAATATCTTTAGCAAATACTGGGAGAAGTGCCACCGCACCACCAAATAAAACAGCAAATAAATCTAAAGTGATAGCAGCAAGAATGATTTTATTTTGCCAAACAAATTCTGCACCTGCGGCTAAGGTTTTGAGAGAAATTGGTTCTTTATTTAAGGTATTTTCCGGTTTTTGAATGGTGGTGGTGAGAGCAAAACAGGATAATGTGGTCAATGCTGCTATAATGTATACTCCTGTCGCATGACCAAAAATAGCAATCCCAAATCCTCCTAAAGCGGGGCCAATGACGGAGGCTAATTGAAATATACCACTATTCCAAGTAGCGGCATTGGTATAAACATTAGTGGGTATTAGCTGCCACATCATAGCATCACTGGCTGGTTTAAAAAATGCTCTAGCGATACCTTTTAAAACTAAGCAGGTATAAACTAAAAATATCGCACCTTGGAGATAGGAAATAACTGTTAAAGCTAATGAGCAACATACAAGCAGTATTAGGGAGATTAAAACAGTCAAACGGCGATCGCGTTTATCGGCAACATGACCAGCAATTAAAGTTAAAATCAGAATTGGTACGATTTGAGCTAACCCTATCCCACCTAAAACTAAAGCGGAATTGGTACGCTCATAAAGCTCCCAACCTATAGCCACATTCTGCATTTGTCCCCCTGTAAACAGGAGTAAGCGTCCAATTGTAAATTGTCTATAATCTTTAAATCTCAGTGCTGCAAATGGATCATTGGATGTCAATTGAGATTCAGAAAGATTAGATTTTTGCTTGCGGAAAGACATTTTTTAATTTTAGTCCAGCCTGCTTTAATTTGTGATACTGGAATTACGCTCAGGAATTTTATCACACTATTAAACAAAATTGGAAATATTCAGGAATGACAAAAATAACTGCATCTAGCCCTAGTTATATTTTGAGTAAATAAGTTTATAGTTGAAAAAGGAATAAAACCTGAGATCAAAAATTTATTTCTTCCTGTTTTTTCCAAGTTATAGCCTGTAAAATCTACTGCTTAGACTTTTTTTCTACTTCTGCCCTGCCTGGGGATAAAAAATTTGAATATATCACTAGAATTCAGTCGGTAGCAAGATGAGAAAGGATAAATTAATTATTACATTAGAAAGAACATATTGTCAGTTATTTTCACAAGCTGGGAAGTTATGCCACTCCATAAACTAGAAGAATTTGAGCCAAATTATAGAGAAATTTTTGGCGGAGATGATGTTAAGGCTTTGGATCTTTATACTGAGGGAGGGGTAAGGGTTGGCAGCATTTATGATGCTTTGGTAGATGATAAAGGCAGATTCCGTTATCTAGTTGTGAATACAGAGTTTAATGGTTTTAGTAAGAAAATATTATTACCAATTGGACTATCTCGAATTAATTACCCTGCACAACGTGTATATGTAGATGGACTGAGCAAGGAACAAGTAGAACATTTGCCTGAGTACCACGAAAGTACGATTGTTGATCAAGATTATGAAACAAGAATCCGTAATATATACCGGAATATTTTTGGGGAAATTATTGGGGATATGATTAGCGATCGCCTAATTTTTGCTGAAGCAAATGAGCAATATCATCAAACATTAAGATTGTATGAAGAAAGGTTGATTGCTAACAAACATCGTGTCAAAACTGGAGAAGTAGCATTAGGTAAGCACGTAGAAACAGAAACAGCTAGATTAACTGTACCAATTGAAAAAGAACGAGTTGTCATTGAACGAGTTGAATCATTAGAAATGGGAACAATAGTAGATCCTAATGAAATTAAATTTCAAGAAGGTGAAGTTGTACGGATAGAAGTTTATCAAGAAACTCCCGAAATTCGGAAAGAAGCTTATGTTCGTGAAGAAATACGGGTAAGAAAAGTGATAGATCGAGATATAGTGGAAGCACAAGAAATGATTCGCCGGGAAGAATTAGATGTCAATACTGCTGGTAATTTAGAGGTAAAAGCAACAGATATGAGAACCCATGAGACAATTTAATTAGATTTGCTGATTGCATAGTGGAAAACGATTTTTTAGCTCAAAATTTTGGTAGAGGCGTTCCGGGGGAACGTCTCTATAACTAAATGATTACATCTGTTAATTTCGCTCATCTATATCTATGGATAAGTTCTAAATTGCACAATTATTTCGATAGAAAGATGGAGACGAGTAAATAAAACTATAACCTAAATAGTAAGAAATACTGTAATACATTTGAGGGAAAATATAATGGCTCTTTACAAACTAGAAGACTTTGACCCTCAATACCGTGATGCTTTTGATAATAAAGACATTAAGGGTTTAGGAGTCTATACACAAGGAACTAACGAAAAAATTGGTAGTGTTAGTGATGTTTTAGTGGATGAAGAAGGACATTTTCGTTATTTGGTTGTAGATTTAGGATTTTGGATTTTTGGTAAAAAAGTATTGTTACCAGTGGGTAAAACTCGCATTGATTATACAAATGATCGTGTTTATACCATTGGTTTGAGTAGAGAACAAGCAGAAAATCTACCAGAATTTAATGAAAGTTTAGTGGTAGATTATGACTACGAAGAACGAGTGAGGGGAGTTTATCGTACTCCATCGGTAGAGTCACCCGCATCCGTTGAGTCACCTACACCAGTAGAAAGATCAGCCGAAAGAACCATAACTACACCAACAACTACCACCGCACCCATTGATAACCGCGACACATACACCTATCAACAAGAACCGGATTTATATAACTTAAATCCACGGGATCACGAAACTTTGACATTGTATCAGGAAAGATTAATTGCTAATAAAAAACGGAGAAAAGTTGGAGAAGTCACAATTGGTAAACATATTGAAACCGAAACAGAAAGAATTTCTGTACCGGTGGATAGAGAACAAGTAGTAATTGAACGTGTCACTCCCACTGGAGGAGGAAGGACTGTTTCTCCCGGTGAAGCAGATTTTCGAGAAGGGGAAGTGGCCAGAATGGAAATTCACGAAGAAACCCCCGAAGTTCATAAAGAAGCTTTTGTGCGGGAAGAAGTAAGAGTGAAAAAAGTAGTTGAACATGAAACAGCTGAAGCTGAGGGTACTGTCAGACGTGAAGAGTTAGATGTCAATGCTCCGGGTTTACCAGTTGAAGAAAGATAATTTAATCTGCTAATTCAATCTGAAAGTAAAATTTTTTCTGACCTAAATATAGTAGAGATGTTTTTTGTGAGCGTCTCTACAATATTTTTAAATTAAATGGAATTAAATTTGGATTTTATTTGGTAGTTTACAGAAAAACAAAATTTAATATTATTTTTATATTATTTTTGTCCAGTTAGTTAATTTTTTAAGTATATGTCTGAACATTTAGCTACAGCAAGAAATATCAATCAAGAGTTACCTAATTTGCAAGAAGTGAAGGAAGAAGAAATTATTCCTTTACTAGAAGAAAGGCTGATTATTGACCACAATAAAAGAAAAATAGGTGAGGTGATTGTTCGTAAACAAGTTGAAACGGAAATGATTCAAGTACCAGTTAGAAGGGAAAAATTGATTGTTGAACAAATTAGCCCAGAACATCAACAATTAGCGGAAATTGATTTAGGTGCAGAAGAAACTATTGGAGTTGAGTTAATAGCAGGAGATAATACTGAAATTGGTAGTTTTGATGGTGGGTTGGTGGTTAGTGGTGAGTTTATTTCGCCGAAAATTGCTAGTTTAATCTTAAATGCGATCGCACTAGAACGAAATCATGGCTGTAACCACGTCAAAGTAGCCATTTCCGTAGAAAATTCCAGCCTACAACAAAAATACCAAGAATGGTTTGACCGTTGTTCTGTATAGCTAATTAAGGTGTGTTAACTTGATGTAACGCACCCTAAAAATTTAACCTAATCCTGTGATTTAAAATCTCACAACGGCAGGAGATAATTTTTTATTTTTTATTTTCTATTTTCTATTTTCTATTTTCTATTATTTAACTTGTTGTCATTCCTACAGTATATTTTTTACGGGTATACATAGCCAAAAACAAAACTAAAAATGTCAAAATACCCGCCAAATATAAGGGATAAGCATAAGTAAAAGGTTGCGCTCGATTTACCATTAAACCGGCGATAATGGGGCCAATACCATTAGAAATACTTAAATAGGAAGCATTTAAACCCATGACTAAACCCTGTTCTTCTGGTCGAGCATTTAAAGAAATTAGTGTGCTAATCATCGGCTGCACTAAAGAATTAAATATAGAAAATAAAATACTGACCATGACAAAATAATAAATGTGCGGCCAAACTGGCATTAAACAAAATGAAAGACTACGGAAGAACAAACCGATAAATAAAATACTGACTGCATCAAATTTGCGATTTAGCAAAGATACTCCCTTAGTCTGCATAACTACCCCCACAACCCCAAAGGTCAAAAATAATAAAGTTAAATTTTCTTTATTTTGACCTAAAACATTAATAAAATAAGGCTGAAAAGCAAAGGTAAACATTGTAAAAGTTGTACCAGTCAAGAAATTAATAATTAATAAAATTCCCACACCAGGCATTACTAAACCTTTGATTAATTTATCTAAACCCAAATCAAAAATTTTTCCTGATGTTTTAATTTCTTTAGGTAGAGTTTCTGGTAAGAAAAAGAAAGTAAGAATTAAACCCACTATTGCAACCACCCCAGAAACTAAAAAAGCTGTTCCCAAAGAAATTTGTTGAGCTAATAAACTAGTCACAGGCCCTAAAATAAAGCCTGACATCATCGCAGCAGTAAATAAACCAAAAGCTTGAGCGCGGTCTTTAGGTTGGGTAATATCAGAAACTACTGCTTGAGCGACCGACATATTCCCACCAGTGATCCCATCTAGAAATCTAGCAAAAAATAATAAAACCGCAGTGGTAGCAGTTCCAGCGATAAAATTGGCAATTACTGTTCCCGCTAAACTAATTATTAGTAAAGGTTTACGACCAAAGCGATCAGATAGTTTACCAATTACTGGAGTAGCAAAAAATTGAGCTACTGAGTAAATGGAGAATAATAAACTAATTTGGATATCAGTGAGTGCAAATTCTCGTCCATAAAGGTAAATAATGGGTATGAGAATTGTGACACTGAGGGAGTTAATAAAGGCAATTAAAGCAACAATCCAGAGATTTCGGTTCATTAGTGGTAGATTAGCCAAAAATAGTGACTTGAGAGCTGTACTAAATTCACAAATATTAATATTTTATAAATAGTAGCATATTTGTGTTATCGGTTACTCTCGATGAAACAGCGATCGCTCAAATTTTTCAACAAGCAGGTAAAACGCTTACTCCCCAAGATTCACATTAAACTCAACAACGGTGATTTTGAGATTGTCGGTGTAGGAGCTTGGTATAATTACTGGCGCGACCCTTACCATTTATTACTAACCATCCCCTGGTCTGGCTTTTTTCTCCTCATCTGTCTTTTTTATCTAGCTATTAATACCTTATTTGCCTTTGCCTATTTATTAGGGGGAGACTGCATAGCTAATGCACAACCAGGCTCATTTGCTGATGCCTTCTTTTTTAGCGTGCAAACCTTAGCTTCTATTGGCTATGGTGCAATGTACCCCAAAACTACCTATGCTAATATCATTGTCACCATAGAAGCGATAATTGGTGTAGTAGGAATTGCCTTAATGACTGGACTAGCATTTGCGCGTTTTTCCCGACCTACTGCCCGTGTTTTATTTAGCAATGTAGCCGTAATTACCACTTATGATAACTTACCAACCTTAATGTTTCGCACAGCCAACCAGCGCCGAAATATTCTCATTGAAGCACAAATACGAGTGTATTTAATCCGCGATGAAATTTCCGCCGAAGGTCATTTTATGCGGCGTATTCATAATTTAAACTTGCTACGAAATCAAACCCCCAATTTTATGTTAAGTTGGTCAGCAATGCACATTATTGATGAGTCCAGCCCTTTGTATGGCATGACATCAGAATCATTAATTAAAACCCATTCTTTACTCTTAGTTTCCTTAACTGGCATTGATGAAACGGTAAATCAAGTTGTTCATGCTCGACATACTTATACAGCAAATCAAATATTATATAATGCTGAATTTGTAGATATTATTTATCATACCCCCGACGGCCATCGCTATGTAGACTATAACCATTTTCATGATGTTAAATAAAGGTAGTGCAAGAAGGCAGGAGGCAGGAGGCAGGAGGCAGGAGGTAAGACAGTTGATTTAACTGGCGTTTGAGCCTTATTTCATTGGATAGTTATTTTCGTCAAGCTGCACTAGAGAAAAATCATTTATTAAAGTATCAAATTATATTTAACTAAGCCACCCTGTTACCAAAGCGACTTAGTTAAAAAAGGGTATATGCCTTTATTGTGGCTAACTGCTGACCTCTGATTTTTCCTTTTCAGATGCTAACCAGCTTTCATAAGCCTTTTGATCTCCGCCAAAAGAATCAAGGGATACTTGTCTTTCTGGCATTGGCTTGAGTGGTGCATTAATAGGCGAATATTTACAGTAGCAAATCACAATCATATCAAAACCCATGCCTACTGGAATATCAGGAGTATAGGTTTCTACACGAGTTACTTCCCAATCACTCACACGATAGTGAGTTTTAGCTTTTGGATACTGGGGGTCAACAAATTCTTCAACTCGAATAAACTCCGGTGGACGATAACCCGGTTCAGGCAGTTGCTTATCTGAACAATCATAATGTTCAGCTAGAGTTTTAGTGAGAGAGCCAGTGTGTGCATATTTTCTCTCTTGCCAACCTGGTTGACCTTTCTCGGCACGGAAAACTATCCATTTACCCATCTTTTTGTTCCTCCTCGGTATTGTAATATGAGGCTGGAAATTCGGTTTTGCCATCAAATACGCAATCAACTGGCAGAATCTTGTTATCTGTTTCTTCTATATCAACCAGTTGCCAACCGTATTTTTTAGCCATATTTTCACAATCATCCTCATCAGCAGCCGCATGACGAGACTTATCAGCTTCCTCGTCGTACCTTGGTTTTGGCATTATTAATATTGCTCCTTTGTTGTCTACTCAACATGGGAGAAGTCGTTTTGGTGCAGTGCTGCAACACTGCATCAAAGCGCATCCCTGAGATGATAACTTCAGCCAGTGTTACTAACTTTAGTTAGTGCTATCATAACACTGCCTAACACCAAATGACAACTGAAAGCTTTAAGCTCAAAATAGGGGTATGAAAATACTGCACAGTGCTGCTATGCCCCAAGGAAAAAGACTAAATATTTATTTCACGGATGAAGAAGATTTAGAACTGTATGATTCTGTTTCATTAGAAGCCAAAATGGAAAAACGCTCTATGAGTCAGATGGTAAAGATACTAGCATCAGAAGCTCTAGCCAATCGGCGTAAAAAATCCCAAAAATCGAAGGAAGAGGAAGAGTAATGACTTAAGGCATCACCGTACCAAAAAAAGAAAATTGTAAGCTAAGGCTGAAACCCTTATTATAAAATCGTTTCAGCCTTTAAGAGAAGACCAAAAAATAAATGATCCAATTTCGTAGGGTGCGTTAACGTAGTGTAACGCACCATCCAATGAAAATAGAGGCTTTATTAAGGTTATTTTAGCTACAAATAAGCCCATCCAGCACCACACACAACACGAAAACCGTGATTGCTGTTAATGAAACCCGGAACACTATAGAGGCGAGATGCAGAACGGCAAATAGAAGGATAGAAGACCCAAGAACCACCGCGTTCCACCTTGTGACTGCTTGTTTCCTCACTTACCCATGCGCTACCATCCGTAGGCGCACCTTCATAACTATTATGCCAATCATCTTGACACCACTCCCAGACATTTCCGTGCATATCATATAATCCAAATTCATTCGCAACTTTAAAAAAGCCTACTTCTGTTGTTTTTTCTCTATAAGTTCCTTCGGGTCTATTACCATAAGAACCCGACCATTTAAAACTGTTAGTATCTATACCTTTATAGTTAGCTAAATCCGTTGTTATCGTCTCCCCAAAATGAAAAGGTGTAGTAGTTCCTGCTCGACAAGCATATTCCCATTCCGCCTCACTCGGCAGCCTGTAAGGTCTGTTTGTATGATTTGAAATTCGTAAGCAAAACTCCACCGCATCATACCAAGAAACACTCTCTACAGGGCGTTTTGCTCCTTTAAAAAAGGATGGTTTTGGGTTTAGTTCTTTGTTGACTTGGGGTAACTTAGCTACCGCTTGCCATTGTGCCTGAGTGATTGGATATTTACCCATCAAAAAGCGTTGGATACTAACTTTATGTTGAGGTCTTTCAGTGTGTAAACTCCCCTCTTCTTTCTCTGGTGCACCCATGATAAAACTGCCCCCAGGAATTAGCACCATTTCTAATTCAACACCATTACCCAAGTCTTCTATAAAATATTGCGTTGTTTTTTTGTGATCATCAATAATAATTTGACGCATATAAACACCACATCTTTCGTAGGAGTTTAGCACTGCTAAATCGTAACAAGATTAACTATGGAAAATTAGCCTAAACTCAAATTATTAACTGCATTATATTTATTAGTAATTAAATTTACAAGATGAGAGAATTACAGAATGATTAACTCTTTCCCAATAAACAACCTCAAAATCTAAATTCCCAAATGCCAAACCATCCTGTAAATCCTTAAATCCTGGACATCCTGATTCTGACAAAAAAATTTTTTCGGCTCGCTGGCGCTCGCAGGGTAAAGGAAAAAGGGTAAAGGGCAAAAGGGCAAGAGTATAAAGGGCTACAGAGTCCACGCAGCACCACACACAACACGAAAACCGAGACTGTAGTCGACGAAGCCCGCAACATAATAGCCGCGAAACGCGGAACGGCAATAGACAGGAATGTAGAGCCAAGAACCACCGCGCAGCAACTTGTCACGACTTGTTTCATTGCTTATCCACGCACTACCATCCGTAGGCGCACCTTCATAGTTATTATGCCAGTCGTCTTGACACCACTCCCAGACATTTCCATGCATATCATATAATCCAAATTCATTTGCTACTCCAAAACTGCCCACCTCTGTAGTTTCTTCCCTATAAATTCCTTCAGATCCATTACCATAAACGTATTCACCGTTATAGTTAGCCAAATCAGTTGTTATTGTCTCCCCAAAATGAAAGGGTGTCCTTGTTCCTGCTCGACAAGCATATTCCCATTCCGCCTCACTTGGCAGTCTGTAGGGTCTTTTTGTGTATGCTGATAGTCTGGCACAAAACTCTACCGCATCATTCCAAGAAACACATTCTATAGGGCGTTTTGCTCCTTTAAACCTAGAAGGGTCTAATTCTAGTTCTTTGTTCACTTGGGGTAACTGAGCTACCGCTTGCCATTGTGCCTGAGTAATGGGATATTTCCCCATACAAAAGGGTTTGATAGTAACTTCGTGTTGTGGTCTTTCATCATCTCGACTTTCAGGCTCATTTTCTGGTGAACCCATGAGAAAACTACCCCCAGGAATCAGCACCATTTCTAACTCAATGCCATTTCCTAAATCTTCAGTAAAATATCGCGCTGTTTTTTTGTGACGATTAATAGTAAGTTTGGACATTGTTAGAAAATTAATAGAAAATAAATAATTATTGTCTGAATCAGGATTTCCAGGATTTAAGGATTAACAGGATAATTTACTTTAATTATTAGAGGGTGAGGCAACTTTTCAGCAAACCTACTAAGCTACCCCATCCAGGTTGATTTTCGGATGTCGTTACCAACATCACTGGAACAGGTCTGGACTCTTCCCATACACGCCCGACAAATTCCCATCTGCCAGTTCTGGAATAGAAGAGCGCACGCAGCACCACACACAACACGAAAACCGTTATTGTTGTTGTCGAAGCCCGCATCATTATAGTTGCGATACGCGGAACGGCAATTTTCAGGATTGTTGATCCAAGAACCACCGCGCAGCATCCGGGGTTGCCTGTCCCGTATCTATGGTAACAAAACTTATGGTAAAACCAAACTAGTGCAGCATGGCGGAAATAATTATCCAGTTGAAAAACCTGAAAATTACTATTTAATCAACCTTCTTCCCTCCTGCCTCCTGCCTCCTGCCTTCTGCCTCCTTGCACTAGCTAATATCTGTTGGCGTAATTGCCAAGTATCACCATGCTCTAAATGAGCAAACCAACTTTGCATTGATTGTTTTATTTCCTTCTCGCCTATTTTACCTTGAGTATAATCTTCCTGCATTTTTCTTAGTCGTCTTCTAGCACGTCTTAAATTTTCTGTTCTGACGCGAATCCTATCAGGTAAAATCCGAAATCCTAAAAAATTCGCTCCCTTGCAAGTGGCGAATAATTGACTTTTAATAGGATGAATTTGCAATCTTAATTTAATTAAATAATTTTCTATTTCCCTTCGTGCTGCGGCTAAAAATTCCCAATCATCTGCAAATAAAGCAAAATCATCTACATAGCGAATATACTTTTTCACCTGTAAATCTTCTTTCACAAAATGGTCAAAACCATTCAGATAAATGTTAGCAAAAAATTGGCTAGTCAAATTACCAATTGGTAAACCCTTTCTTTTTTGTAATGGAGCAAATAAATCATCGCCTGGAAAGTAGTTTAAAACTGCTTCTTGTTCGTTGCTGTTATCAATAATAGTATCAATTAACCATAGAGTTTCTTGGCATTTCAACTTCCGATGTAACAGTGCTTTAAGAATTTCGTGGTCAATACTGGGGAAATATTTACAAATATCACATTGCAGAACATAACGACTAGACCGAGCAAATTTGGTAAATTTGCGTAAAGCCCGATGAGTACCAAAACCTACACGATTAGCATAAGAATCATGTATAAATGTTCGTTCAAAAATAGGAACTATCACATTACATAAAGCATGATGTACTACTCTATCTCGATAAGGAGCAGGTGTTTAACCCTTTGAATTGATCAGCAATATTGGTAACTACTGGTTTAATCTGTTTAATAACTTCTGTAAAATTTTGTTTTACTTCTTCAGATGCTTTCTCAACTGCTTTCTCAACAGATTTTCCAGCGTCCTGTGGTCCCGGTTGTTCTGGTATTTTTGGTGCTTCCACTTCCACCAAAATAGTTCCACCATCTTCTAAGGTAAACGCTACTAGTTGCTTATCTGACATATATATACCGTCAATTAGATTATACACTGCTAAATATAAAACATTCTCAACAAATTGTGCAAGTAGAAAAACAAAGTTAGTCAAAATTACTGAAGTATTGACTTGTACATAGTAGTTTTCTCATATTGACGCACTTTAACTATGATAGGAATATACAAACAAGGGTTTAGCACTGCTAAACCCCTACAAAAAACGCATAATTATTAAGTTTTTCGTGAATTGCTCTGAATTAATTACCGCAAACTTACCCCCTGTTGGTTAATTCGTGAATGGTTTCACCCCTCATATTGAAACCCTTGGTTTTGCGTTGTTAACCCGCCCTGAAATAAATTTCGGGCTAAAAGCTAAATTGCGTTAAAACGCAATCAAAATAGGAAAGTCAAGGTTTGTTAGTAATGAGAGGTAATACCCCCATTAATTCGCCAACAAAATCATTTATTAACATAAGGCTCGGACTGCCTTACATTTAGCTATTTTTTCCTAAAGGCGACACCCGGATTTGAACCGGGGGATGGAGGTTTTGCAGACCTCTGCCTTACCGCTTGGCTATGTCGCCGCTTTCATACTTTCCTATGATAGCAGGATTTAGGCGTAAAGTCATCCTTTGGGGGAAATTTTCGGAAATTTTTTTGGGGAGTGGGGGCAAATCATTACTGTATGGGCATTTGAAGGGATGGAGACAGGCCGTAGCCTGTCCAAAAGTCAATTAAGAGTTGGGTTCTAGCTGTACTTCTGTTTCAAAGCTACCCCAACGAACAAAATAAAAGGGTCCAGCGACAGATCCCCAAATATGCTCGTCGGTTTCTATGTCCCGTCCTCGGTCACGACTGATAAATTTTTCTGCGTCAATTTCAAATTCACTATCTAAATAGGTTTTTTGACCTTTACGGACGACTATACAGCCTTTTCCGGGTTCGACGCTGCCTTTAAAGCCGTTACCAGTCCAGTGTACGATCATATTACAGCCGGACAATTTTTCTAGGCGATCGCTCTTTAACTTTGCCAACTGTCCCAAGTTACGGGAAGCACCATAAAACTCTTGTTCTTCTTTAACTATGAAATTTTCAATCTGAATATTCTCCCCAGTATTGATTAACTTTAACACCCGGACTCGATAGGGGTCATTGAGCATATAATCATAAGCCTGCTCAACAAACAAACCTACCCCTGATAATAATTCCCAAGGTAAGGGACGCATACATACACGAATGTGAGCAAAAAAAGGCGGATTTTCAAATGCTTGAGCCTGGTTACTAAAATCCGCAGCCATCCAACGGGCTAAAGTGGCAATATCTGTAGAATGAGTCATTACAACTAATTAACCAATGTTTTCATATTAATGGTTAATTCTCCCCTGTTCGGTGACTTTGGTTCAAGGGAAAAGGGAGTGCTGAGTGCGGAGTAAAAAGAATTAATTCCTCCTGCCTCCTGCCTCCTGCCTCCTGCCTCCTCCTAACCAAAACGTCCTGCTACATAATCACGGGTACGATTATCAATCGGATTACGGAAGATTTGCCCAGTTTCGCCAAATTCCACCATTTGTCCAACTCGACTTTCATCGGTGCTAAAGAAAGCGGTAAAGTCGGAAATACGGGTGGCTTGTTGCATATTGTGGGTGACAATAGTAATCGTTAAATCATTCCGCAACGTATGTATTAATTCTTCAACTTTCAAAGTGGCAATGGGGTCTAGTGCTGAACAAGGTTCATCCATTAGTAGAACTTTTGGCTTCACTGCTAAAGCACGGGCAATACAAAGACGCTGTTGCTGTCCTCCAGATAAACCTAAAGCCGAACTTTTCAGTTTATCTTTGACTTCATTCCACAAGGCGGCATTTTTTAAGGCCGATTCCACAATATGATCTAGTTCTGATTTTGGGCATCTGCCAGCTATTCTAATTCCATAAGCTACATTTTCATAAATACTTATGGGAAAGGGATTAGGCTTTTGAAATACCATGCCAATTTCCCGACGTAAGCGATTAATATTGATGCGGGGGTCATAGATATTTTGCCCAAAAAATTCTACTTTACCTTCTACTTTGACTTTTCCTTCTAGTTCGCCAATGCGATTCAGGGTTTTAATAAAAGTGGATTTTCCACAACCACTAGGCCCAATAATGGCGGTAACGCGGTTTTTATAAATATCTAGTGATATGCCCTCAATTGCTTTGGATGTGCCATAGTAGAAACTGAGGTTTTTGACTTGAATTGCCGGGTTGAGGTTAGTCATATTTGGTTAGGCGTAAATTAAATCTAGTTATTTAACTTTGCTTTTGCTGGTTACAAAACGAGACATAATACTAAAACATAAAACTAAGCTCAGGAGAATAATTGAGGTTGTCCAAACCAGTTGATTCTTTTCCGGGTCAGGGTCGTTATAGAGGTTGTAAATTAAAACAGGTAAGGAAGCTGTAGGTTCTAATAAACCTGGAAACCAAAGTTTAAACCAGCCTACTAATGTACTTTCATCTACGGGAAGTGGCGGACATTGGAATTTAATACATTCACTTAAGGCGGTGGTATTAAATAAGTCGGGAGACCAATTCAGACTAAACAGGGCTGTAAAAAGTAGGGGGGCTGTTTCACCCGCAGCACGGGCTGTTGCTAATAAAACACCTGTGGTAATACTGGGAATGGCACTACTAACGACTACTCGAAAAATTGTTTGAAACTGAGTTCCCCCTAGTGCGGCGGAAGCAAGGCGTTGTTGAACAGGAATCAGTTTTAAGGCTTCTTCTGTGGTGAGGACAATTACTGGTAGCATAATTACAGATAAGGCAAAACCACCAGCTATAGCTGTAAACTCTTTGAGTGAGAGTACCGCTACACCATAAGCAAAGATTCCCACCACGATTGAGGGGACACCGGAAAGAATAGAAGTAATAAATCGGATGACTTGGGCAATGGAATTAGTTTTCCCAAATTCCGCTAAAAATATCCCGGTCATTAATCCTACAGGCACACTCATCAATACCCCAAGTGTTACCATGACCACAGTTCCCATAATGGCATTAGCAAAGCCATATTCAATCACTGGATTTCTGAGCATTTCTAGCTTAAAACCGCCTATGCCCTTACTCATAATCTCGAATAGAATTGATACCAGGGGAATTAAAGCTAGTCCAGTCAGTCCAAAGGCGATCGCATTCATCAAATTAGTAAAGTATTGCCTTTGGGGTGACAGAGGCCGCAATAATTCCTTAGCTAAAGCTGTATCTGTTTTTTGCGTATCTGGGTAATCATTCATAACAAAGTGTTAAGTTTCCATAATATCAAATCTAAATTTTGTTACAGCTACCTATCCTTAAATAAAATTACATTTGTCATCTCACAGACTAAATTTTATACTAATCAGGCTTATCTATGTTGATTACCCAGTAATTTTACTAGCAACCTTGCACAAATATTAACAATTAAAGTTAACCCAAAGAGAATTAAACCTAAATAGCTTAAAGCACCTATGTGTAGTCCTGATTCAGCCTCAGCAAATTCATTAGCTAAAACAGAAGGAATTGTGTAAGCGGGCTCAAGTAGGGATGTTTTAATTTGAGCAAAATTGCCAATTACCATTGTAACTGCCATTGTTTCCCCTAAAGCTCGGCCTAAAGCTAACATACTGGCGCTAACAATCCCGGAAAAGCCTGCGGGTAATAAAACACGGAAAATAGTTTCCCAACGAGTACCACCCAAAGCCATAGAAGCACTACGCAACTCTGGAGGCACTACTGATAAAACGTCACGAGA
Source organism: Nostocaceae cyanobacterium (assembly GCA_035299225.1). Classification (GTDB taxonomy): domain Bacteria; phylum Cyanobacteriota; class Cyanobacteriia; order Cyanobacteriales; family Nostocaceae; genus DATGXB01. The sequence goes on from DATGXB010000188.1 coordinate 34,798, forward strand.
TATCGCTGCTATTGTAGGTAAAATCATAATTGAGAGGATCAAACCTGCTGTCAGTATATTTGTGCCTACGGGATCTTGCGTATTAAATACAGGGAGAAATTGTAAATGACTACCAGCCCACTTTTGTACAGGTTCTAAAACTGGTATAAGGACAAAAATACCCCATAAACCAATAATCACGCTAGGGATAGCAGCAATTAATTCCACTACAAAAGCAATAATATTTCTAACAACAGCAGGTAAAAAGTCTTCACTGGTAACGATAGCTACCGATAAACCAATAGGAACAGCAAACAAAATAGCGATCGCACTACTAACTAAAGTACCGTAAATATAAGTTAATGCCCCAAAAATTTGATTAGGAACATCCCATTCTTGACTCCAGATAAAATCAAAACCAAAAGCTTGAATAGCTGGTTGAGCCTGATTAAAAATAATCCAACTCATCAAAAATAATACTACTATAGTAGTCAGAGATAAAATAGATACTAACCAATAAAAACCCCGATCTATCCAAAAGTTACTGTCATTAGTAGCCAATGAACCAATATTTACATCATTTAATCTTTCAGATGAATTTGCCATAACACACTTAAACAAAAAAATAGATAGATAAAGCGAACAAAAATGCTGTATTAATTTGGGATCTCTTGGGTTTATGGTGAAAATGTATCATTGACATACACAAATGGTCGGGTAGCAAAAGCTGAAAACCTTGTTATTGCTAATTTATTAGTTTTGCTTATCACTCAGATCCCAAGAAAGCCTTAATTTGTGAATCTGTGTTAACTAAATAGTCATCTTCATCCAGATACAATAGAGTGAGCAAAGCCCACTCCATTTAACAGAAATGAAAAATTGACAATTATTTAACAGAACTATTGACTACTTGTAAAACCCGATTAGCAACACTATCAGGAATTCTTGTATAATTCAGGTCATCATTGTATTGTTGACCGTCTTTTAAAACCCAGTTAATCCATTTTTTAATGGCATCAGCTTTACCAGGAGCAGAATAATTTTTATAAACCATCATCCAAGTTAAACCGACAATGGGATAACCTTGACCTGGATCTCCTACAAAGGTACGAAAATTAGAGGGAAAACTGACTGCTGATAAAGCAGCATTAGCTGTTTGTAAAGAAGGAGCAACAAATTCTCCTCGTTTATTCTGAATTTGTGCTGATTGAATTTTGTTAGCTACGGCGTAAGAATATTCTACATAACCAACAGAACCAGGTGTACGTTTAACTAAAGCCGCTACCCCAGCATTACCTTTGCCTCTGAGAGCATTGGGTAAAGTCCATTTAGGAGATGTACTAACTCCGATTCTACCTTTAAAATAACCACTGATAGAGCTAAGGTGATTTACGAAAATAAAAGTTGTACCACTACCATCAGCACGAACTACAAACTTAATTGGTTGATTGGGTAAATTAACACCTGGATTATCAGCTTTAATTTTAGGATCACTCCAATTAGTGATTTGTCCAGAAAAAATTGCGGGTAATGTAGTACGAGATAATCTGAGATTATTCACACCCGGAATATTGTAAACCACAGAAACAGCACCACCAGCTGTAGGTACTAAAATTACGCCATTTTTAACCTTGGCCATATCTGCATCTGTCATCGCAGCATCACTACCACCAAAATCAACAGTTCCAGCAATAACCTGACGGATACCACCACCGCTACCAATTGCTTGGTAGTTAATTTTTAACTCAGGATGTTTTTTTCTTACCTCACGAGCATATCTTTCATATAGTGGAGCCGGGAAAGTAGCTCCTGCACCATTAAGGGTTTGAGCTTGCGCTGCTGCTGTAAATACTGGAGAAATTGCCACTGTTGCAGTCACTACTGAAGCGGTAACTATGGGATTAAAAATTTTGCTTAAGAAATTCATACTACCCCTTAACTTAAGGAATTTGTTCCGACTTAATCACAGTCTTAAATAAGGTTCATTCTCTAGGGTTAACTGAAGTTTAATAAAAAACCAATAAAATCTTAAGCTATGTTTAAATTTTTACCCTTTGACCCAAAAAGAAACTATAGTTACTATCCTTTAAACCAATAAACCATCTGGGCTAATCTAAGGTGTAGCGGGAGTCAAGAAAGCAACATTTAGGATAGAACCAATATACAGCTATAATCATTAATTCAACTGAAAACGACCCATCTCTTGACGCAAAGCTTGAGCAACTTGATTCAGTTGACCAATAGCCTGATTAATTTCTCGTAAGGAAGCAGCAGTTTGCGTAGAATTACTACTCAATTGTAACATAGCCTCACTAATTTGTCCGGCTCCCTGTGCTTGTGTTTCCATTCCTTGACTCACTGCTTCATATCTTGGTGTCAAATCTTGTACTTTTTCAATAATTTGCCCAATTTGACTACTAATATTGACCACATCCTCTACACTCCGACTCACATCCATTGCAAACTTATCCATCTCCATCACTCCTGTTGACACAGACGATTGCATTTGCTTCACCATTTGTTCAATATCAATTGTTGCTACTGCGGTTTGGTCTGCTAATCTTCTAATTTCTCTAGCTACTACAGCAAAACCTAAACCATACTCTCCAGCTTTTTCTGCTTCTATGGCCGCATTTAATGATAGTAAATTAGTTTGGTCTGCCACTTTGGTAATTGTCACAACTATATTATTAATATTGTTAGCTTTTTCACTAATTACTCCTAATCGTGAAGCTATAGAATTAGTAGCTTCTAATAATTGTCTCATGGTTGATTCCATTCGTAGCAAATCTTTTTGACTATCATTAGCTGCTACTGTGGTGTTCTGGGATGTTACGGCAACTTCTTCTACTGTTTTAACTAATTCTCTGGATGTAGCGGAGATTTGCTTGGCTGATGCTGTCACTTCATTTGTTGATGCTAATTGTTCGTTAATGCTGGCTTCTAATTGTTTTCCTGATGAGGCTATTTGTGTAGCTGATGAAGTTACTTGTATCCCAGATTTTTGTACTTCCCTGATAATATTGCTGAGATTTTGGGTCATGTACTGGAATGCTTTTAGAAGTTGTCCTACTTCGTCTAGACTATTTGCTGAACCTTCAACATTAGATTGGGTCAAATCACCTATAGAAATTTTTTCGGCTACTTGTACAGCATTCCTAATTCCATTACTTAAAAATTGAGAAATTAATACAGTAGCTAAGGAAGCGATAATTATAGTTAACAATGCGGACACCACAGAAGCAGAACTCAACAAATATATTGAAGATTTTGTTGAGGCAATACTTTTGTTCATAATTTCATTTTCTGTTTCCTCAAATTTATTACCTATAGCTTCCAATTTGTCTAAAATGTCTTTAGATGTCACTAAAAAATCTTCTATTTCTTGTTGTGTGTAGCCATCATTACCCTGCTGGATAACTTTTTGTTTTAAAGCCTCATATTCATCATATATTTGTTTCATTATTTGGAGATTTTCTTTTTGCCGACTATCTTGTACGACACTCTCGGCAGTTGCTAGACCTTTTTGAAACAGTTGCTTATTTTCTTCATATAAATCAAGAGCTTGAGGTCGAAAATTAATATCAGAAATATAGCGCCGTATACGCCGATCCATATATAGTAAGTGAATTAACATAGCATTTTTCCCATTTACAGCAGTTTGGGAAGTAGCAACTTGTTGGAATGTTTCTCCTGATTGATTAGCAGTAGAATAAACCATCACACTAAAGCCAATCATTAATATTGTGGGAATAGAAAAACCAGCCAAGGTCAAATCTTTAACTTTCCAATTATTAAACATTTTATTTTACCTGAAAAACTAAATTAAAATGGCTATATTCGTAAGTATGTGGGTGTTTATGCTCAACTAATTGCAAATATTTTTTGATGATAGGCAATATACAGCACTTTCCAGAGAGATAAAATACACAAATAGAGGCAAAACGATTTTGTATCCCTACAACATTTTGTATCTTACCAAGTTGTAATCTGCTGTAATATTAGTGCTATTTAGTTGAGCAGTTTTATTTTAGACAACAATTTTAACTTTACAGTAACCCTTTACGCTTTTTTAACTTCTAGCTATTAGTAGGGTAAACCCCACCACGAAACAGCCAACGCTGACTTAAATAGATTTGTTAGACTGGTCACACTAGGATTTTTTGCGTCATAACTTTAAATCACGTCAGCAGACGAGGCTATTCATGCTTACAAATACGCTACTTCTCTCAAACCAACTCCCTAATTTACAATATTCTTCAACTTCAGAACGCTTTGATGAGACTTGGGAAGCACCCCTGTCTACCCTGTTGGGACTAGGACGCGCTGCTGGTGCTGATTTTATTGAATTTTTCTTAGAACGTCGTAACTATATCAGCTGTTTGGCAGAAGAGGACGCTATCACAAGCATTTCACCCAGTTTAAGCACTGGTGCTGGTGTGAGAGTATTCCGGGGTAATGCTGATTGTTATGTTAGTACAAATGATTTATCTTTTTCTGGCTTAAAAGCAGCTTTGGAAAAAGGTTTATCTATCATGGGTTTGCAGCTACCTGCACCCTTGGCTTTTATTCCCGAAATCAACTTAGAATTACTCAGAGACTACGCCACCAAACGGGGGAAAGATGGCTGGTTGCCTTTGTGCAGTTCTATCCGGGAAATGGGAGAAATCTTGTTAGATGGTAATACTCAACTGAAGAACAAAGCAAACCATATTCAATCTCGTCGCGCTTCTTACTTCCGGGACTGGCAAGAAGTTCTAGTGGCTGCTAGTGATGGCACATTTGCGCGAGATATTCGCCTTACTCAGTCGGTAGGATTTAATTTACTCTGTGCTGATGGTGCTTATCGTAGTTCTATTGGTGAACGCGAAGGTAATACCAGTGATCCTAATTTCTTGAAAACTTGGGATTATCAACAATCGGCGGAAAATATTGCTGAATCTACTGGTAAAATGCTCTATGCAGATTATGTTGAATCGGGAACTTATCCGATTATTATGGCTAATCACTTCGGTGGGGTGATTTTCCATGAAGCTTGCGGACATTTATTAGAAACTACCCAAATTGAACGGAAAACTACACCTTTTATTGATAAAAAAGGTGAAAAAATTGCTCACGAAAGTTTGACAGCTTGGGATGAAGGTAGATCCGATAATGCCTTTGGTACGATTGATATGGATGATGAAGGAATGCCTGCTCAAAGAACTTTATTAATTGAAAAAGGTGTTCTGAAAAACTTCTTAGCAGATAGAGCTGGTTCTAGTCGCACTGGACACCCCAGAACAGGCAGTGGCCGCCGTCAAAATTATACTTTTGCTGCTGCCAGCCGGATGCGTAATACTTATATTGCTACTGGTGAATACAGCATTGATGATTTATTTGCCTCCATTGATAAAGGTATTTACTGTAAAAAAATGGGTGGTGGTAGTGTCGGTGCTACTGGTCAATTTAACTTCGGTGTTGATGAAGCTTATTTAATTGAAAATGGCAAAATCACCAAACCGTTAAAAGGTGCAATTCTCATCGGTGAAGCTAAGGAAATCATGAACAAAATTTCTATGTGTTCTCAAGATTTATCCCTTGCACCTGGTTTTTGTGGTTCTGTCAGTGGTAGCATTTACACTACTGTGGGACAACCTCACATCAAGGTTGATTCTATTACTGTTGGTGGAAGATAGGAATTTTAGATTTTAGATTTTGGATTTGGGATTGTGCATGAGCAGTTGTTTAAAGCTAAAACAAAAGATTCATCCAAAATTTTACCCAAAAAATCCAATATCTAAAATCTCATTTACAGCAAAATCTTTTTACTCATTTCCAATCCAAATTCCAAAATTGAACTATGCCGAATATTCAAGAAATTGCTAATTTTGCCAGAGAAAATGCTGATAAACTGGGCATCAAAAAATTTGACATTTACGGTTCTTCTGTAGATGAAACTAGCGTTCAAGTTGACCAAGGTGAACCCAAACAAGTAAAGGCTTCTAACCGTTCTGGTGTGACTGTGCGGGTTTGGAATGAAAATAATACTATTGGGGTAACTAGCACTACTGATGTAGATCCCAAGGGATTAGAATTAGCTTTAAAAACTGCTTATGAAGCAAGTTTTTTTGGTGTAAAAGAAAATGTTCCTGATTTTAGTCCTGAAGCTACAGCACCGATTGATGCTAAGTCAGAAGAGAAGGTTTCTCAAGCAGAAGTATCAGAATTAATAGAAAAGTTACTGTTAGCGGAAAAGGAACTTTTGGCGGCTCATCCAGCGATTATTGGTGTACCTTATAATGGTTTAGCACAAAAAGATATTGACCGGTTTTATGTCAATAGTGCTGGTGCTGTAAGGCAAGAATCTCATTCTTTGGCTTCGGTTTATCTGTATAGTAAAACTGAGGAAGAAGGTAAAAAACCGCGTAGTGCTGGTGCTTATCGGATTAACCGGGGTTTAAATGCTTTAGATATTCCAGGTTGTATTCAAGAGACGGCGGAGAAAACAATTAGCCACTTGAATTATGAGAAAATTAAATCTGGAAAGTATCAAGTTGTTTTCTCTCCTGAAGCTTTTTTGAGTTTGTTGGGTGCTTTTTCTAATTTATTTAATGCTCAAAGTATTCTGGACAATCAAAGTTTATCTAAGGCTGATGATATAGGTAAACAAATTGCTTCACCTTTACTTTCTCTGTATGATGATGCTTTGCATCCGGCGAATATTGGTGCGGAAACTTTTGATGGTGAAGGTACACCAACTCGTCAAGTTTCATTGATAGATAAAGGTATTTTAACTGGGTTTCTCCACAGTGCGGGAACTGCTAAACGGTTAAATGCTCAACCTACTGGTAATGCTAGTATTGGTGCAAAAGTAAGTGTGAGTCCGAATTTTTATCATGTTTTTGCAGCTGGAACTCCTGAACAAGAGTTAAGTTTAGAAACTGCGGAAAATGTGATTTTAATTGATGATTTACACGCTTTACACGCTGGTGTAAAATCTTTACAAGGTTCTTTTTCTCTGCCTTTTGATGGTTGGCTGATTAACAAAGGTGTGAAAACAAGTATTGATTCAGCAACGGTGGCTGGTGATTTCTTGGAGTTGTTAAAGTCTATTATTTATGTGGAGAAAGAACCAGAGTTAACGCCTGGTGGTGTTTGTCCCAGAATTTGGGTAAGTGAACTTTCTATTACTGGTGAGTAGAAAAGTTCTGAAAAATTAAGGGGGTTTAGTAGTGCTAAACCCCTAAAAAAATTTAGATTGATCAGAATTAAGTATTTATTTGACTTTAGCTGCAATATCTACACCGGCACTTTTTAATTGTCCGTCTTCCATGTAAACGATGCGATCGGCGATGTCTAAAATCCGGTTATCGTGGGTAACTAACAAGATTGTACAACCCTGTTCTTTAGCTAATTTTTGCATTAGTTCTACTACATCACGTCCAGATTTTTTATCAAGTGCGGCGGTAGGTTCATCAGCTAACACGATTTTAGGATGACTGACTAAGGCACGTGCGATCGCTACTCTTTGTTTTTGTCCTCCTGATAAACTTTCTGGGTAGTAGTCCACCCGATTCCCTAAACCTACGTGTTCCAACATGGCGATCGCTTTGGCGTTGATGTCCCCATTCATGTATTCTGGATGTAATTCTAGGGACATTCGCACATTTTCTTTAACTGTTAAAAAGGTCATTAAATTATGTGCTTGGAAAATATAGCCAATATTTCGCCGCAATACTGTTAATTCTTTTTTACTTGCACCGCATATTTCTTGACCCAAAATTTTTAAACTTCCTTCTTGTGCAGAACGTAACCCTCCCATTAAGGTTAATAAAGTGGTTTTACCAGAACCAGAAGGGCCAGTCATAATTACAATTTCTCCAGCAGCAATATCTAAATTAACATCAAATAATGCTTGCTTTTTTAATGAACCTTGCCCAAAATAATGATTAACATTGCGAACAGAAATAACTGTGTTTGTATCTAATTCAGAAGATTTGCTAGAGAAAGGTGCTAATTGTATCATTTTGATTATGTTAATAATTTTGCTAATTGTATCTAGAGGATTAATCAGGCTAAATTAGAAAATTTCTGCGGGATCAGCAGAGGATAATTTCCGCATAGCGATCGCACCAGAAAAAGTACACATAATTACTGTCATAATCCACACTGTAATTGCTCTTTGTATGTTCATTGCTATGGGTAACATCGTAGCTGCAAAGGTAAGTTGATATAAACCAAGAGATATTATTAACCCAGGAATAAAACCTAAAACTGCTAAGAAAATTGACTCTTGAAATAACACCCACAACAAATATAAATCAGTGTATCCCATAGCTTTGAGGGTGGCATATTCTGGTAAGTGATCAGAAACATCTGAGTAAAGAATTTGATAAACAATTACAATACCCACAATGAAACCTACACCTGTACCCAAACCAAAAATAAACCCGATTCCCGTTCCAGCTTCCCAATATTTCTTTTCAACTTGAGCAAATTCTTCTACAGTGTAAACTTTTACATCTATCGGTAATGTTTTAGCTAGTTCTGCCTGAACTTCTTGTGCATCTACTCCAGGTTTAAGGTTAATTAAACCCACAGAAATTTGATTAGCTTGGTTTTCAGGAAAAAGTTGTAAATAAGTAGAGTGACTCATCACTACATTACCATCAGCCGCAAAGGAAGCACCATTACTAAATACACCTGCTACTCTGACAGTTTTACTATTGAGTTCTGTATTTACTTTCCCTTGCTTTCTAAAAAGTGTACCAATATCCCCATACTCCGGTCGTCCGGCTTGATCAAACAAAACATTATTTAGTTGTTTAATTTTATCCTGTCCGTCCGCAATTTCAGGCAATTGAAAAGGTGATTGATTAGGATCAATTCCCCAGGCTAAAATTGCCCTTTCTAAACGAGTTTCAGGATTGCGCCATTGTGCTGTACCTGCATAGATATAATTGACTGATTTTACTCCATTATGACTGGCAGCTTTATAAAGTACGTCCCTAGAAAAGTTTTTAACAGAAATCAAGGCTTTAAACTGGGGATTGATTAATACTAAATCCGCATTTAAAGAGCGATGAGGTTTAATTGCGGCATCATATAGCGCACTTTCAAAACCCATCTGAATAAAAATCAACATATCGGCGAAGGCAATACCCGCAATTGCCACAGCAAGACGGGTTTTTTCTTTCATCAACTGTCGCCAAGCTAAGGGAGTTTTACGGAGAATATTACGCATTTTTAGGAATGAGGGTAAAGAAAATCAGGGGAAAGGAAGAAGATAAGTAAGATAAAGAATTGATAAATCTAAAATCCAAAATCTAAAATTCTTCTGCTTCCTGTCTACAATAAAATGGAAGTTTGTACTTGTAAATTAGTTAAAGTTTGTACTTTATTACTATCTTCAGAAGAGAGGTTAATTTTTACTTCAATTACTCTACTGTCTAGATTTTCTCCTGGTTCATTACTAAAAACACTTTGACGTTTAACTTGGGGAATAATTTCCTTAACAGTACCTTTTAATTCACCTGAAAAAGCATCACTTGTAATTATCGCAGCTTGGCCGACTTTGATTTTACTAATATCGGTTTGATAAACTTCGGCTATGACGATCATTTGCTCAATATTACCTATCTGGATAATTCCTTCTGGTTCATTAGTGCCACCCATGCCAATAGGAATTTTTTCACCAACTCGTTTATTTAGTTTTAATACTGTGCCATTAATAGGGGCGCGAATGTAAGCTTTTTCTAATTCTGTTCTGGCACGTTCTAAGGCGACTTCGGCATTTTTTAACTCGGCTTGGGCTAGTTCTATGTCTACACTCCGCACTTCTCGTACACTGGTCAGGGTGGCTTTGGCTTCCCTAATTTGTTGGTTGGCTGTGGCATCTAGACGGTTAAGTGTAACCCTAGCTTCTGCTAGTTGTTTGTTGGCAGTAGTATCTATACGATTAAGTATAGCATTGGCTTCATTTAATTCCTGTCTAGCTGTTTCTAAATCTAATCGTTTACTATCCAAGAAAGATGTAGAAATTGCCCCATCTGTATATAACTTTTGGTAGCGTTGATATTCAGCTTCGGCGACTTTATATTCTGCGGTTAATCTGCTAATTGTGGCTTCTTGGGCGGCTCTATCTCCTTGAAATTGGGCTTGTAAACGAGCAATTATTTCTTGCTGGGCTCTAACTTCACCATAAGATTGGGCCTGGACACGTCCTAGAGTGGCCTCTTGAGCGCGGATATCTCCTAATTTAGCTCCGGCTTGTACTTGTCTAAGTTTAGCTCTAGAAATTTCTACTTGTGCTTCTGCTTCTTTGACGGCAACTTCCAGGCGATCGCGTGAGTCTAAAACTATCAGATTCTGCCCTTCTCTGATTTGATCGTTTTCTTTGACGAGAATTTCTTGGATGCGATCGCCATCTAATGTTAGTGGTGCCGCTATATTAATAATTTCTGTTCCTGGTTCTATTCTGCCTAAAGCCGTAACTTTCGGTTTTTCCGGTGCGGCTACTACTTTTTCTGATGAGTTTTCACCCAGTTGTCTTAACTGCGACATTCCGTAAATGATAATTCCGGCAGAAATAATCGTTGCACCTATTACTAAAGCGATGACACTTTTGTTAGTTGGTTTTAATAGCATCTGTTTGACCTATTTTTTGATTCTATTTAGCCAATATTTTGGATTTTCCCAGATGATACAGCAGGGAACTTTTAACAGAAAACTCTTAACAGTTCGACTGCGCTCAGTTATGCTGTATGTGAATAGATAATGGATGTTATCTAAACCAAAATTTATGTACAATAACTGCCCTGAGTTACTGACCAATAATTAATGATTACTAACTAAATAAGCTGTTAACATTTTTCCTAATAAAGCACACTGTTCTAAAAAATCAATATTGTCATCACCCCATAATTTTTCTAAAATCAAACCACTGACTAAACTCAAGACAAAAGAAGCAAGAATAGGGTCTTGGGTGCCTAAAAATTCACAGGCGGCTTGCTGATATCTTTGGTTAGCACGTTTGAATACTGTGCTATTATTCAGCATAATTTTTGCATCTCGATGTTGATGAAAATCAACCCAAATACAAGTCCATTTAATTAAATAATCTTCATTTTTAACTAGGTATCTTCCCAGAGCTTCCATCGCTTCAGTAATATTTTTTTTACCTCCTAATTCGGCTAAGGCTGTAACTACATCTTGTTGACTAATTTCTTCAATTAACTGCTCAAATAATGCTTGTTTACTGGGAAAATAATGATACAAAGTTCCAGTAGAAACCTGTAAACTTTGAGCAATTTGCCGCATGGTAATGGCGGCATAACCTTTTTGAGCAAATAAATCAAAGCATTTACCGAGTAGTTGTTTGCGGTATTGTTCATGGTCAACAATCTTAGGCATATAACTCTTACTCGGCTTATTTATATCGAACGGTCGTTATTTATAATTTAACGAACAGTGATAAATTTGTCAAACAAGGCGTTAGAAGCAGTTAAATGTCTAAGATGTATGTAATATTAACAGATTTTAGTGTTTTGTTGCAAAATTTTCAGATTTTTCTGTCAAAGCCCTTAATTAAATGTGTGTTAGCATAATATTCAGGAATGGTTGAGGAAAAAGAAAACTGTAGGGCGTGTTAATAACATACAGCAGGGAGCAGGGAACTCTTAACAGGGGGAAAATGTCTGAATCAGGTGGTTATCGAGCGAAGTTGAGATAATGTCCAGGATTTAAGGATTTACAGGATGAAAACCCCGAATGCAATCACTAATTACCCATCAACTATAGAATTAATATTTGATTTTTGAAATATACGTTATGTGGGCATTTATGAGGATAATTCACTTTGATTCAGAATTTAATTAAGAAATGCCCACCCTACACATACTGCTGTATTTAAGTTGAGAGTAATTCACTGGTTAATTCCATAATTTTTTCAAAGTAAAAATGGTTAGCTAAATCAACTAAATAGTTTTTCAGGGCTTCTTGTTCTGGAGGAATTTGTTCAGTTAACAATAAAATTAAGTCGTCGCTACATTGGGCTGCGGCGTTGTAAATATCTGTGAGCCAGGATAGAGGCATTTGTGATAATAAGGGGAAGATATCATTTTCACTTAAAATTGATTTTTGTGGATTTTGCTGGGCTGCTTGAGTATCTTGATTTTGATAAATATATTTAACTTTTAAATAATTTCCTACCTTTTCTAGTAATTCTTCTTCTCGAAAAGGTTTATTAATTAAATCATCACAACCTGCGGTTAAAATTTCTTGGCGTTGTTCTTCAAAGGCTTTAGCAGTACAAGCGATAATTGGAGTTTGGGAAGTGGGCATTGCTCTAGATTTAATAATTTTCGTGGCGGTATAACCATCCATAATTGGCATTTGTATATCCATGATAATTAGGTGAGGTTGCCATTGTTGCCAAAGTGCGATGGCTTCTTCACCATTATTTGCTAATTCTACTTTAAAACCAATAGATGAGAGAACTTTGTGCAGTAATAAACGGCTATCTCTTGCGTCATCAACTACCAAAATTCGATATTCTGGCTGTTCTGGTGCTAAACTAATGATTTGACGTTTATGAATATTAACTTGAATTTGTTCAACGGTAGCGACTTGGATAGGAATATCAAAAGCAAAAATACTACCCTGCCCTAATTGACTAGTAACAGTAATATCTCCGCCCATTAATTGGACATATTTCCGGCTAATAGCTAAACCTAAACCTGTTCCTTGTTGGGATTTTCTACCAGTTTCGGTTTGTCCAAATGCTTCAAATAGTAATTCTATTTCATCGGCAGCAATACCTTCTCCTGTGTCTTGAATTTCCAAGCGTAGTCTTAATTGTGCGGCTTCTGAGTTATTTAATGTCACTCTGAGAGTTACACTACCGTGCTGAGTAAACTTAATAGCATTGCTTAATAAATTTAGCAGGATTTGCCGCAGTTTATTTTCATCACTTTGGATGTATTGGGGAACTTGAGGATCACAAATAAATATTAGTTGTATTCTTTGACTATTAGCCCGGATTTTTAACATTTCTTCCAAGCTAATTAATAAATACATTAAATCAAAACTTTTAATATGTAAAACCATTCTTCCGGCTTCAATTTTGGACATTTCCAAAATTTCGTTGATTAAATTGAGGAGATGTTCACCGGCGCGGTTAATAATAGCGAGATTTTGTTGATGATCACCAGAAAGAGTTGTATCATGACTCATCACCTGAGTAAAACCCAAAATAGCATTTAAGGGTGTACGTAACTCATGACTCATGCTGGCTAAAAATTCACTTTTAGCTCGGTTAGCAGCATCAGCAGCGACTACGGCTGTTTGTAATGCTTGGGACTGTCGTTGTGTTTGGGCAAATAGTTGAGCTTGTTGTAGGGCTACTCCTAATTGATTACTAATTTGTACAACAATATTAATTTCTCCGGCTTTCCAGGGGCGGGGATGTGAATTTTGATAGCTGACTAATAAGCCCCAAAGTTGACTACCAAATAAAATTGGTACAGCAACATAAGCTTTTATCTGTAAGCGTTCTAATAATTGGATATAGTCAAGATCAAATCCTGCTTTGCGGATGTCTGAGACACAACAATAATGGATATCACTGTTAGTTTCTGATTCCATTGAGCAGAGTTGATCACAATTTTGTAATACTTCTTGTATGCAAGGGTTATTTTTCAGGGCATTTTCTGTCAAAAGAGGATTATGTTTATGTTCTTCAATAAAGGAAATCCAACCAGGGGCGACGGACTCAGAGACAAATTCGCCATTGTCGGTGGAATTAAAACGATAGACCACCACGCGATCGCAGTTTAGCACTTGGCGTAGTTCTTGAGTGGTGGCAGCGAAAATAGTTTCTAAATCCAAGGTTTGGCGCATTCTCTCAATGGCCTGGGTAATGGCTTTTTCCCTTTCTGCGCTTTCTCGCAGGTCTTGTTCAGCTTGTTTACGCTCAGAAATATCCGTAATTGTGCCAATATAACCTCTAACTGTGCCATCTTCCCCAATTTCCGGCAAAGATTGAGTTATTACCCAGGTAATTGTATGATCAGGACGACAGAGACGGTGTTCGCGTTTAAAGGGAGTTTTAGCGTTCATTGCTTGATCCCAAGTTGCGAATACTTGCCTACGATCTTCTGGGTGAATGGCTCGAATCCAGCCTTTACCAAAGGTTTTTTCGGTGGGTAGTCCGGTTAAGTCGGTACAACGCTGGTTGGCATAGAAGCAATTTCCTTGTGTATCTGCGTGGAAAATCCCCACTGGTGAGGCTTCTGCTAGGAGTTGATAGCGGCGCTGACTGTCTCGCAAGGCTAATTCTGCTAATTTGCGATCGCTAATATCTTCCCAATAACCTATACATTCAATAGGGTTCTGGTTTTCATCCCGAATTAATCTCACCTTTTCATAGATCCAATGATATGTTTGATCTGAGTGTAAAAAGCGATATTCATAAGTGCAATAATTTTGTTTTTGAAATAATTGCCCACGTTCAGTTAAGATTATATCTCTATCCTCTGGGTGAATATGGTTGAGCCAAAAACTACTGTCAGCTAAAAATTGCTTGGCCTCATAACCTAGCATAGCTTTCACATTTTCACTAATAAAGGTAATGTATAATTCTTTCGTAGCTTTGCCGCTATAAATTACTACCGGGCTAGAGGTAAGTAAATACTGTAAACGTTCGTTAGCTAGGCGTAGCTGTTGTTCTGCCCGTTTGCGTTCCTTCAGTGCTGTTTGCAATTCAGTAATTTCTACTACCACACTTCCCACACCAGAAACGCGATCGCTCTGGTCAAAAATCGGGAAATAGGACACTAAAAAATGTCTTAATATCTGAGGATGACTAGGAAACCGCAAGCTAATTGCTAAATTATCAATCGCTTCACCAGTCTTGAGAACTCGCTCATAACTCGGCTGAACTTTAGCAGCAATATCAGGAATAATTTCTGCTAAGTTTTTGCCAATATATTTATCTATGGGTTGACCATAAATATCAGCTAACACCTGATTAATTTGCACAAATTGCAGATTTTGATCTACTATTGTCATCCCTACAGGTGCACCTCTAAAGAAGGCATTAAGCCGAGCTTCTCGCATGGCTAATTCCCTTTCTAAAATTTTGCGTTCTGTAATATCTGTAGCGGTGCTTAAAATATATTGTTGTCCATCAATTTCAATCATTTCTGCACTATACAGCATTGTTTTTATCTCTTGCCTAGAAGTTCTCACATCTATTTCGTAATTGCGAATAGCTGCTTTTTGCCGTAGAGTGTAAATAATATGAGCATAGGCTCTAGGTTGTATCCAGATATTTAATCCTAAAGCAGTTTGACCAATAACTTGCTCTCGCTCATATTGAAAGAAATCGCAAAAACTATCATTAACTTCAATAAAATGTCCTTCGGGAAAAATACTTAAACTAATTGGATCTGGAGATGAACGAAAAGCCGACGATAATTTTACTTCTGAAGCTTGTCTTGCAGCTTCCGCACGTTGACGTTCTTTAGCTTCTAATACTAAAGATACTAAATTACTTAAAGAACTAGCAAAATTTTGATCTTCTACTGTCCACTGTCTAACTTTCGTGGTTGCTTCTAAACATAAAGCCCCAACGGTTTCTCCTCCTAGTTTAATTGGTGTATCTAGGGAGGAAACAATATTCAAAGGAGTTAGATATACTTCTGATAATTCTTTAGTTCTGGGGTCATTCCCAGCATCAATAATTACCAGTTGTTGGTCCTGTTTTAAAGCTTGAAAGTAATGAGGATAATCGCTTTGTGATAAAATAAAACCACTATTATGTTGTTGACTTATCCTGTCAAATAAATCTGAACATTCTAAATAAGCTTGATTCTCTCCGTATAACCACACACTGGCTTGACCCAAGTCTAAATTTTGAACTGCTGCTTCTGTAATTTCTCTGAAAGCATTAACTAAATCACCTTGATACAGAGCCGGATTTTTTGCTAGTTGAGTTAGAATTAAGTTATGGTTACGTAATTTCAGCGCACTAGCTTCTCTAGCTTCTTCAGCTAAATGACGTTGAGTGATATTGCTGGCTGTACCCGTAGCGCCAATGATTTTTCCGTGGGGATTACGAATAGCGATCGCATTAATCATCAAGTATATAATAGAACCATCTTTAGCTAAACAGGTAGTTTCATATTGATAAATAGCTTCCCCCTGAAACAGCCGTTCTAATAATATTGATTGATGATTATTTTCTGGTAAACCAATAAAATCTATCAATCTCTGATTAATCATTTCTTGGGGTTCATACCCATAAATATGAGTTACAGCCGGGTTAACAAAAGTAATTATTCCTTCTCTATCTACCGACCAAATCATATCTTGAGATGTTTCCACCAGACTACGATATTGGCTTTCACTAGCTTTGAGAGCATCTTCAATTAAAGCCCGAATTTTGATTTCTCTTTGTAATTGTAAGTTTTGTTTATCTAACTCTGCCTTAGCTTTCTTCTCCTGTTCTAATAATTGAGCTTGAGCCAGCGCAATTCCTAATTGAGCCGCAATTGATTCTAAAAGTTCTATTTCTCCACCAGTCCATCTACGCTTTTTATCACATTGATGTAAGCAAATTAATCCATTAGGTTCACCAATATAAGAAATGCGAACCGCTATCATTGATTTAATTTGCAATTTTTGGTATACATCCTCAAATTTTTGCAATAATAAGTCATCTTCAATATTATTAATAGCTACTGCCTTATCTTGAGATAATATTTTTTCCACATATAAATTACCTTGAATGGGTATTTCTAAATTCCGCATAGAACTATACCCAGAATCTAAAAACTCTTCCAAAATAGAAACTTTTGGTGTAGGTGAAATGATATAACTATGAATCAATGCCCGACTCACACCCATAACCTCACCAATTTGATTCACCGCCGTTTTTAAAATGGTTTGTGTATCTAATTGGGAGCGAATTTTATAACTAATTTCTCTAATTAAATTACTACGATTAAGTTGTTTTTGTAGAGCATCTTCCGCTCGTTTACGGTCGCAAGCTAAAGAAATTGCCACTGCTGCGGCTTGTAAAAAAGATATTTCTGATTCTTCCCAAACTCGCGCTTCTACACAATTATCAAAACCGATTAAACCTAAAAATTGCCCTTTAGCAATAATTGGTAAAATTAAAACCGCAAAAATTCCTTGCTGTTCTAAAATTAATCTTTCATAACTACCAAAATCTGTAACTAAACCAGAAATAACTTCTCCTCTAGTTAAAGCAGCAGCCCACCGAAGAAAAAAATGTTTATGGGATAAATTCTTTATACCTGTATTTTTGGCATAGTTAGTAAGACCTTGGTCACACCATTCCGCCCCTAAATTTAAGATTAAACTCCCATCTTCAGAAGGAATATTATTAAATACATAAACCCGACTGGCATGAGAAGCTAAACCTAAAATTTCTACTATTGCTTGATAGCATTTTTTAGTGTCATTAAAAGTTAATAAATTGCGTTGCAGTTCTACTAAAGCAGTTAGATATGACTGATGAGAATGATACTCTTTCGTGCTTAACTGAGATTTATTTGTATTCATGCGGCTAGTTTTTAAATTAAAGTTAATTTTGCCTTAACTTTGAACCCTGAGCCAATCTACATATTTAGCTTACCAAAAAGCTGAGGGTTGTACGGGTAGAGGGAGCAAATAATTTGTCTACACAGCCTACTCCTACAGTTTAATGTTTAATCTTGCCATTTCAGAGTTAATACGTGGATAATAAAAGTATAAAGCGATTTATCAGCTTAATTAAACATGGGCAACAATTTTCAACCCCTGGAATTTATCACCACCAAGGTGCAGGCAGTAGTTACCGATAGCCAAAACTTAGCCAACCAAGCCATAGCTAAAACCCAAGAAACGGCAACTCAAGCATTAAACTTAGCACAAAATGCACCTAGTTCTCTAGCTAGTGCTGGGGTAATAGCTACTCAAGAATTTTGGAAAATAGCCAATAACATTCAATTTACCAACCTGCCATCAAATTTACAATTGAAATTCGCACGGGCAGGAATGCGCGGTAGACTACGTGATATTCAAGCAGCTGCTGAAGTATTTGAAACCATACCCGCCCAAGTTCGTGCCCAAGGCCCGGACGCAGTGCGAGAATTTTGCCACAATAAAGACTGGAGTCATATTATCGCCCGTGTTAATGGTGGTAGTAACGAGGCTAGTAATGGTATTTTTGAATACTATTGGATTAACCGCGCCCGTGGTGGTGTAAATATGACACAGGAAGAACTAGCAACCGCTAGAGAGGTTTTAGCTGATGCTGCCTTTAAAGCCGCAGTTACAGAAATTATTGCGGGAGTTATGAAAGGGGTTTTGGTATCCGCAGCTGTAGAGTTGGTATTTTCGATTTTGGAAAATTCACTATTGTTTGCAGAAGGGAAAATTAAACGAGAAGAATTCATTAAAAAAGTTAGTTTTGAGACTGCCCAAGCAGGTCTAGCGGGTGGTGTAATTACAGGTATTTTGTTAACAATTTGCATGATTTTCCCGCCTATAGCCGCCATATTAGGTGCAGTTGCTATACCTTTAGCTGTTGTTGGTATTGGTGCTATGACTATTCGCAGTTGGGAAATCTTTTGTCATGCAAACCGATTATTTAAAATCACTGAAAACACTCAAAAATTATTAGGCATGAGTGCGGAAACTGTTGTTTAAACAGCACGATATTTTTTTAATATCTGTAGGGTGGGCTAGGGGGTAAAATCCTGAATAGAAGCGAAAAATTATAGTAAATGCCCATCTAATTATTTTTCAAAAATCAAATCGGAATCCTGTATTTATTTCCATAACTTCATTAATTGTTTGCCTTCTAATAATAAATCAAATCTATGTATATCTTTTTCTGATTCAAAAGCAGCTATGGGGATATAATGAAATTGCCCTGCGGCTGTGAGATAAAGTAAATAGTATTTTTTGGTTTTTATAGCATAAACTAGATGTTCAAATCTAAATTTTGAAGTGCTACCATCTTCATAATAAACAAACAGGAAATTTTCGTCAAATTCCCAATATCTACTAATAAAGTTGGCTACAGGCATGAGCTTTTTAAAATTCCAGGTAAACGGTGCAATGATATTCATGATAAGAATTAATATCAAGGAAAATGTGACAAATCTATTAAAATCATTATTCAATCCTACAAGGGTGTTTACTATAATTAACAAGGGATAAAAAATTAATAAATTTTTCCTCAGTTTATAGTATTGCCCAGCAATTAGATTTCTTAATTCTTTTTTCGTGACATTAAAAGTCTCAGTTTTAATCAGCATCAGACTTTCCTCAATAATGTTATTAAATTAAAATACAGGTAGTAAAATTTGTGAAGGGGTAGAAATACCAGAATTAACAGTAATAGTAATAATTTGGGCTTCTTTTAATTGCTGACTATGCAAAATCATACCTGTACCGGAGTTCATGGTATAAGCAGGGAAACAAGCAGCACTTAAACTTAAGCGTAAAGAATGGCTTTGAGGAATTTTTACACAGGTAGGTTGGAGATGAATCTTTACTGCACCTACTGGCTGTTTTGAACAGTGAATATAACCTTGAGTGAGATTAAATACTCTCCCATCTGGGTAAACTTCTGAGAGTATAGCACATAGGTCAAAACTTGGTTTATCAGCACTACAAAAAATTTCTGCGACAACTTCCCCACTTAAATGTAAATCTGCTGTTAGGGGTTGGCTAGTATAAGTTAGTATATCAGCACGACAGTCAAGGTGCGATCGCTCAAACACTCCAGCCGGTAAACTAGCATGGCCACCCAAAGCCGGGACAGGCCGCCAAGGGTCATGTACTAACATATCTACAGCCTGATTTTTCGGTTGATTAACTTCCAGAGTTCCCCCATCTTCTCGAATACTAGCTAAACCATTACTTGCTAAAAAATAACTTTGCTGATTTACTTTTGGTAATGCAGATAAATTTAACCATTCATTACTTCCCATTTCAAATAAACACACAGGTAAATCAAAATTTAAACCTGTTTTTTCACCTTTAAGAAAATAATTAAACCACTTTATTTGTAATTCATCTACAGGACTTTGAGCATTCACACCAAAATCAAAATTACCAACTTTCCGCCCCCAAGGTAAATGTGTCCAAGGAGCTATTAATAAATATTGATATTCTCTACTACTGCCAACCATTGCTTGATATAAATTCAGCGTCCCCCGCAAATAAGTATCAAACCATCCGCCAATATGCAGCATTGGCAAATCAACATTTTGTAAGAGTTTGTGAGGTGAAATCTTATGCCAATATTCATCATTAGGTGCAGATTTAACCCAATCATGATAAAAAGATTCTGGTGCGAGTGTTTGGAGAATTTCAGGATTATTAACTGGTAAGTTTCGAGATAAATTTAATAAAGATTGATATTTTGTTTCATCTCCTTTTAATCTAGCTGTTTCTGCTGCCAATTGTATCGCCCAAGCTAAATTAGTTTGTAAACAAAAACTACCACCTTCATAAGCCCAATCTGTATATAAATCATAGCCAATCATTGCTGGGCAAATTGTGATTAAAGCTGATGGTTTATTTACTGCGGTATATAATTGAGTCATTCCCTGATAGGAAAAACCATACATTCCCACTTTGCCATTACTATCTGGTAAATTCGCAGCCCAATTTACCGTATCTTCACCATCAGCAATTTCATGATGAAATAACTTAAATTCCCCTTGTGAAGTACCCCTTCCCCGCACATCCTGAATTACCACAATATAACCTTGGGAGGCATACCAACGAGGATGGGCATAAACTACAGTAGAAGCAATTTCTCTTCCGTAGGGTTGACGCATCAATAAAACGGGAAATTTCCCCTCAGCGTCGGGATAATAAATATCTGCATCTAAACGAATACTGTCTCGTGTCCACATAGATGCAGTTTGTTTCGGGAGATACATAGTTAATAAATGAAGATATGATAAAAAATCATCATATCAAACAATTACATTTCGTAAAACTCCCAAATTTTCTACGCTCAACTCTACAACATCCCCACGTTTCAACCAGCGATTTAATTCTAATCCCGAACATTTACCAACCGTACCAGAACCGATAAACTCCCCAGGATATAAAGTTTCATCTCTAGAAATATAAGCAATAATTTCTGCAAAAGAATAAGGCATTTCGCTACTATTGCTTTTTACCCATTCTGTACCATTAACTTTAGCACTAATAGCTAAATTATCAATGTGAGAAACTTCATCAGGAGTAACTAAATAAGGGCCAATAGCATTTCCTGTATCAAAGTCTTTGCCTTTGCTTGGGCCAAGACGCACCATCATTTCTCGAATTTGCACATCACGAGCACTAAAATCATTGTAAATTGTATAACCTGCTATATATTTATGTGCTTCCTCTGGTTTGATGTTCTTGCCAACTTTACCAATAAAAATGCCAATTTCTAATTCATAATCAAGTTTATTGGTATAGCTAGGCCAGTAAACCGGGGCATTTGTTCCCACTACCGTAAAAGGATTTCCTTTGTAATAAGCTGGCGATTTATACCAAAGTTCCTGTGAGTTTGTAGATGGTTTTTTTTGTAACTTTTCTACCAAAGAATCTAATTGTGATACTAAGGGCATTTTCCAGGTAGCTGCTGTTTTAGTGGCTTGAATTAGGCGTTTTTCAAAGACAATACAACTACGCAAAGAACGAGGACGGGGTACAGGAGACAATAAGGTAATGTCGTGAAGAGAGTAAACAGTTTTTGGTGGACGTTGAGTGATAATAAAATACTTAATTTTTTCTGCTATATTTACAGATCCTTCTCCTCCATCTAAGAAACTTAACATATCCTGAAAGTAGGAACAAGGATTATTAAAAAGTATTTGATGACCTGCCTGTAAATCAACTACATTACTATCATTATCTATTAAAATACCAATCCGGGGAACTGTTTGCGGTTGAGAACGTAAAACAAAAGTAATAATTTTCATCTATCACTCTCTGTTATTAATTAAGTTTCCTGTGTATGTAGGCAATAAATTATTGTGATATTTGCAACATAACAATAAGAACTTCTAAATATTTGTTGGTATATCAGGGAAGTTTTAAAAAAATACATCTACGGATAGATTCAGAATTACACATTCTTATTCAGAGTGCGTTCTGCAATCCATGAGTTGATGTAACTATGTGTTCTCTATCACACTTAGCTTGATGTAATATTTTGTGAGTGTTTAAAACCCTGACCAAGACTTCCGCCGGAATGTCTCTACACTTAGAGCTATGAAAATTGTGCTTAACTGTAAAAATAGAAGTAATACAATAATAGCAGATTATTTTGTAGTTAACTAGATTAAACTAGAGCAAAATGAATTTATTTGGACTTTTTGCCGGAGAAGATCAGCATCCTGCCTTAATTACACCTAATGGGGCGGTGATTACATATCAACAATTAAGGGACAATGTTACTAAGTTAGTATATCAACTCAATGGTTTTGGTTTAAAGAGAGGCGATCGCATTTCTATTGCCATGCCTAATGGTACACATAAGGCCATCACTTTCCTAGCCGCCGCTTTATGTGGGACTGCTGCACCTCTCAACCCCAAATACAAATCAGAAGAATTTGCTTTTTATTTCACCGACACCCAAGCAAAAGCTTTAATTACGTTGGGTAATACACCGGAAGCAGCCATCACCGCCGCTACAGATATGTTGCTAATTAATGCCCAAATTAACAGTGATGGGACTTTAGATTTTGTCTTAGTCAGGGGAAACTTACCAGCCGCATCACCTGAAGCCCCCAATGCTGACGATATAGCCATGATTTTACACACTAGCGGTACAACCAGCCGTCCCAAACGTGTGCCTATCCGTCATCGTAATCTGATCGCTTCCACTCAAAACATTACTCAAGCTTATTCCCTCACCCCGGCTGATATCACACTTTGTTTAATGCCCCTTTTCCACATTCACGGGTTAGTGGGGTGCTTACTTTCTACTTTGGCATCTGGGGGAACTTTAGTTTGTCCGTCTGGTTTTAACGCTTTGGAATTTTGGCAGTTAGTAAATACCTATAAACCAACTTGGTATTCTGCCGGGCCTACCATGCACCAAACCATCCTAGCACGAGCCAGCCGCAACCCGGAAATAGTCCAAGGGCACCGTTTCCGCTTTATTCGTTCTAGCAGCGCATCCTTAGCACCTGTGATTATCGAACAAATGGAGAAAACTTACAATTCTCCAGTATTGGAATCTTACAGCATGACGGAAGCAGCCCACCTAATGACAACTAACCCCTTACCACCCCAAGTCCGCAAACCGGGAACTGTGGGTTATGGTTTTGGGGTAGATGTGGGAATTATGGACACTGAAGGGAATTTGCTATCAGTTGATATTTTAGGGGAAGTGGTTGTGAAAGGGGCTAATGTGATAGATGGTTATGAAAATAACCCGGAAGCTAACGCTAATGCTTTTGTTAATGGTTGGTTTAGAACTGGAGATCAGGGGAAAATTGATGCTGATGGTTATTTGAAATTAACAGGTAGAATTAAGGAATTAATTAATCGGGGTGGTGAGAAGATTTCACCTTTAGAAGTAGATGATGTTTTATTGCGTCATCCCGCAGTTGCCGAAGCTTTGGCCTTTGCTGTTCCTCATCCCAGTTTAGGGGAAGATATCCACGCCGCAGTGGTGCTAAAAACAGAAGTAAATACCAAGGAATTACAACAACATTGTGCAACTATGTTGGCAGATTTTAAAGTTCCCAAACAAATCCATATTTTACCAGAGTTACCCCGTGGTGCTACGGGTAAATTACAACGATTAGCAATGGCGAAATTATTGAAAATTGGCGAATAGGAACTAAGGTTAAATGAGATATTTTTGATTAAAACTCTGTGTAGGGTGGGCATTTTAGGAAAATCCTAATATAGAAGCGGAAAATTGTAGAAAATGCCCACCCATATATATTTTAAAAATCAAATATATACGTAGGGTGTGTTAGCGACAGCGTAACGCACCAAACCCTTGATAGCGGTGCGTTACTTAGTTTTGTTCAAAAATCTATGTGTAGTGTGGGCATTTTAGGAAAATCCTAAATAGAAGCGGAAAATTGTAGGAAATGCCCACCCATATATATTTTAAAAATCAAATAGTAATTTTTTAATTAATCTGGCAGAATAAATTACACTAGTTCTTTTTTGTTGTCATTTCTAATTTATCAGCCATTAGATAGATTAGTAAAGTTTGGATGTCGCTCCATTGGTCAGAGGACATAAAAGATAATAATTTCTACAATCAAAAATGATGGCAAAACCTATAATTAAGACAAATTTGGGGAAAAAATGTAACGTGATGAGTTTCTTTATCATGTGCAGAATCGCGCTCAACTAAATACACAGGATGATGCAGATAGGGAAGGAGTAGGTTTACAAGATGCCATGCGTCATGCGCGTGCAGTGTTGCAAGTATTAAGAGAGGCAATTAGTGAGGGTGAGATTAATAAAATTAAGACACAATTACCCTCGGATTTTGATGTTTTATTTGCTTGAATCCAAATTATTTTTCTGTTCCCTGTTCCCTGTTCCCTGTTCCCCGTTATAAACATCAGGAGGTGAGAAGATGTTATTTAAAGATAGAAAAATGGCGGGTCAATATTTGGCGGCGGAATTGTTAAATTATGCACATGATCCAGATGTGTTAGTTTTAGGTTTACCCAGAGGGGGAATACCTGTAGCTTTTGAAGTGGCAAGGGCAATTAATGCACCTTTAGATGTGATAGTAGTGCGGAAATTAGGCTTACCGGAACAGCCAGAATTAGCCATAGGTGCGATCGCTTCTGGTGGTGTGCGGATTATCAATCAGCAAATAGTGAGGGAAGCGGCTGTTTCTGAGAATGCGATCGCTAGAATCGCATTACAAGAAGAACGGGAGTTAGAACGCAGAGAAGTAGAATATCGAGATGAAAGACCTTTTCCTGATGTTCACGGTAAGACGGTGATTTTAGTAGATGATGGTATAGCCACAGGTGCGACTATGTGGGCAGCAGTAGCCGCATTAAAACAACGTCAAGCCGCAAAAATTGTCATTGCTGTGCCTGTAGCTGCATCAGAAACTTATCAAAATTTAACCTCAGTAGTAGATGAAATTGTCTGTTTAGCCCAACCAGAACCTTTTTATAGTGTCGGGCTTTGGTATGAAGAATTTCCCCAAACCACAGATGAAGAAGTGCGTCAGGTACTCAATATAGCAACAAATTATGATCAACCCCTATCTGTAGGTACATAACAAAATTGGCAATTTTCATAATACTAGATTTACAACAGTTATTCACTAGTGCAGCATGGCGGAAATAACTATCCAATGAAATAATGCTCAAACGCTAGTTAAATCAACCTTCTTCCCTCCTGCCTCCTGCCTCCTGCCTCCTGCCTCCTGCCTCCTTTCACTGGGTCTGCAAGCCAGATAAAAAACTGTTTTTTCTCTTCAATTTGGATTTAAACAAATGAAAATTCCTCCAGTAATTACCTATCGTAATCTAGATAAAAGTGAGGCAATTGATACATTAGTCCGCGAAAAGATTGCTAAATTAGAGCAAGTTTGTGATCATATTAGCAGTTGTCATATTGCGATTGAAAAAATCCATGATCGCCCCCGGAGTGGTAGCCCTTATCGAGTGCGGATTGATTTGACAGTTCCCCCTAATCATGAATTAGTAGCAGAAAGAAATCCAGGGGAAAGTATACAATATGAACCTTTAGACGCAGTAATTAGAGAAACCTTTGACGCAGCACGACAGCAACTAATTAAACTCAAAAGCTTTCAGCATGAAAGTGAGCGATCGCATACTCAAACATCAGCACAGGAAATCACCGGACTTGTTACCAAACTATTTCGAGAACAGGGCTATGGTTTCTTAAAAACTTTAACCGGAGAAGAAATATATTTCCATCGCAATAGTGTTTTACATCACGACTTTGACCGTTTAGAAATTGGCACAGGTGTAAACTGTGTAATAGAAATGGGTGAAGAAGGACCCCAAGCCAGCACCGTTAAAATAGTAGATAAACCCGGAGTTAGGGCTGGTAAATCCCCAGAAAATCTAATTGAACCGCCTTTAGATTGGAGAGAATAAAAGTATGAGTACCCAACCCGAAGAATTAAAACAAACCGCATCCCAATTATTAGCAGGAATGCTGGCAAATCCTCACATTTACCCACAAATTAGCGACGGGGGAGGATATGGCAGAATGGAAAAACAATTAGTAATTATAGCCGTAGAAATGGCGCAAAATCTGATTGAATATGTAGAAAAGGTACAGCCTCAAACCGCAGAAAGTGTAATTCAAAAGACCTAAAATAAGGAGGTATATTCTGTAAATTTGTTCATCACTCAATTAAATTTAGATCATATAAGTTGCTAAGAAATTTTCAATACCTTTAATCATAGTTTCTACATCAGAACGAGTAAATTGATCAAATTCTCCATGCGCGGCTTTATTACGAATATCAGCCCAAGCTCTAAGCTGTTTTGCTGTTGGTTCATTAAAAACACCTCCTTTTTTTAATCCATCAATAAGTGGATTTAAAGTTAAGGGTTCACCTTTAGCATTAACTGTTGGTATAGGAGGAGTTTCTTTACTGCATAAAGTTCTTAAAGCTTTTTCTAAAACTGCTCCAGATAATACTGCTGCTGGAACATGATCATATTTCCCAGTTGAGCCTTTACCTAATAGCTGTTCTGCTTGTCCCATATAATCTGCTGCAATTTCTGACTCTATCTGAATTGCCAAATCTCCTAAAAACCCTTTCTCAAAATCAACTTTCAAAGCCTTTAATGCTGCAATAATATGTTTTAACTTAGATTCATTTGAATAATATTCTTCACTTCCATCAATTATTTTTCTATGAATATGGTTAATAGGAATAATTTGATTTAAAAAAGAACCACAATTTATTTCCCACTTACGAAAGGTATCATCATCCATAGTCTTTTTGTCTGGCATTTGAATTAATTCTCGCTGACCACAAATCTCAAATCTTGACTGAGCATAACCTCCTGGTTCAATCTTAATTGTTTTTTGTATTGCCTCTCCTTGAGCAATTAATTCATCAAACCGAGTGAGATATTTATTGAAAAGTTTTGTTGGTAAAACCATGATTTTACAGCCTCTAATAATTTTTTACTTATTTTATTCG
Organism: Nostocaceae cyanobacterium; assembly: GCA_035299225.1. GTDB lineage: Bacteria > Cyanobacteriota > Cyanobacteriia > Cyanobacteriales > Nostocaceae > DATGXB01. Next base: position 61,973 of record DATGXB010000188.1, read on the forward strand.
CAGTTAAATCTAACATTGTTATAATTGTCAATTTTGGGATTTTTGGCGTTATTTTGAAAGTTTGCCCATCTTGCAGCTTGGGAAACATAAAATACGGCTTATGTGAATTAGATGCTGAAACCCTTGTAATTCCGTTGATGATTCTAAAATTGTCATTTTGGGTAACTCTGGAAACCCTTATAAAACAACAAGTTTTTTTAACTCACATAAGGCGTAAAATATATTTTCGGCTTTGTATTCGTCCCTCTCTTCCGGGTCTGCGTATTCCTCCTGAGATAATTTCTCATAGAGTTCATCAAAAGCATCAGAAATATACTTGAGGAAAATCAACCCTAAAACAACGTGCTTATACTCAGCCGCATCTAAGTGTCCGCGCAACTTATCGGCAGCTTGCCATAGTTTCTCTTCAAAACCCAACTTGGTACTACTACCGTTAGATTTACCCTGTTTTGTTGCCACTTATATTTACCCCACCGCTACCAAATCATCAATATTCCATCATCCCTTTGTAGCGCTGTTCCATTAAACATCACTACATCTAAATAATTCTACCCTGATTCAAGGGGTAAAATTACATCCTTTATCCAAGGGTCGAAGTTTTTACCTTTAGGGTGCAATGTTCCACCTTTAAGGTACAACTTTCTACCTTTGAGGTACAACTTTCTACCTTTGAGGTACAACTTTTCACCTTTGAGGTACAACTTTCTACCTTTGAGGTGAAGTTTTCGACCTGTAGGGGTCAAAGTTTCTACCTTTGAGGTCGAAGTTTCCACCTTTAGGGTTCATCGTTCTACCTTTAGGGTCGAAAGGCCGAGCTTTGATGTGGAAATTACGGTTGACACTTTCTCCCAAGGGCAAATTTTGGAAATTTCCAGCACTTGTAAGCAGAGGTGATATTAGGATGGTGGGCATTTTCTCCAATTTTTCGCTTCTATTCAGGTTTTGCCCAAAATGCCCACCCTACATATACTGCTGTCATTTTAAAATGAGAAATTTTGATTTAAAAAATATTCCTTATGGATAATTTTTAACAACTTCAGAAAGATGCATATAAACAGGAATTTATTATCAAAATATATAGGATTAATAGTGAATTTTTGTAATGGAGTTAAAGGGAAAATAAAATGATAGGATTAAAAAAAATCTGGCAACTGTTAAAAGAAACCTTTACAGAATGGAATAATGACCAAGCTTCTAGATTAGCGGCATCCTTGGCTTATTATACTATTTTCTCAATTGCTCCTTTATTAATTATTATCATTGCTCTTGCTGGCAGTATATTTGGAGAGGAAGCGGCTAGAGGGGAAATAGTTAACCAAATTCAAGGTTTAGTGGGGAGAGATGGGGCTGAGTTTATCGAGTTAGCGATTAAAAATGCTCACCAACCACAAGCGGGAACTGTGGCTACTATTATTAGTATTTTTCTGCTGTTGTTGGGTGCAACTGGTGTTTTTGCTGAATTACAAACTTCTTTGAATCTGATTTGGGAAATTCCACCCCAAGCCGGAAACGGTATTATTAATATTATTCGTCAGCGTTTTTTGTCTTTTGCGATGGTGTTGGGGATTGGGTTTTTATTGTTGGTGACTTTGGTTATTAGTGCGGCTTTAACGGCTATTACTTCTTACTTTGGGCATATCCTACCAGGAATAGATATAATTTGGCAATTTACCAATTTTATTTTCTCGTTTATAATTACTACATTACTGTTTGGGCTAATTTTTAAAATCTTGCCAGATGCCAAGGTAGCTTGGAGTGATGTTTTCATTGGTGCGGTAATGACGGCGTTATTATTTTCTATTGGTAAGTTTGTGTTAGGTCACTATTTAGGTAATAGTAGTTTTGCTTCGGCTTATGGTGCAGCCGGTTCACTGGTGGTAATTTTGGCTTGGGTTTATTATGCTGCTCAAATTTTATTTTTTGGGGCTGAATTTACCCAGGTTTATGCTCGTAGATATGGAACTAAAATAGGTGCTAAATCATCTCGTGCTAATTCTCAATCTAGTTCACATCGGTTATTAAATCGTGTCTGGCAAAATTTACCAACAAGTAAGTTATCAAAACGGAGAAGAAGAAAATAGGCGTTGCATAATTGCGGGATTAATAGAATCTTTTTTGGTGTTGCATAAGTGCGGGATGTTTTTGAGTGTAGAGACGTTCCATGGAACGTCTCTACAAGAGTTTTGAATGTATGCAAAATTGTTTTCATCCTCAAAATCAGCAACGCCTCTTTTTTCCAAAGCAGAAAGTAGATTCTTTGCGTCTTTGCGCCTACCGCAAGCGGAACGCCTGACGGCGAATGCGTGACACAAAATTCATCCAATGAATCAGCAACGCCAGAAAATAAATGTCTGAATCAGGATGTCCAGGATTTAAGGATTTGCAGGAATAACATTTATACCATTTGATTTTAATAATGATACGAATATCAATAGGAAATGGCAATGCCCATTGGGGTCAACTTAAGCTACAGATGCCTTATTTGTCGGCTTTCACACCCGCCCAGAAATGAATTTCAGGGCTAATAGATCAAGTTTACTAAAGTAAACTAGAGACTTTTAAATATTTCTAGTCATCTTTTAGATGACTTTGACTATTAGACTGGGAATTAATTCCCAGTCGGGCTATCAGTTTTACGTTAAGTTTACACTGGTGGGCAATGCCATGTCCCTACACTCAATCTATAAGTATCATAGTTTTTGGGAAATGGTATAACGTAGCAAAATAACTCAATTACAAGGGTTTGAGATTGCTTTACTTCTCTGCGAGACGCTACGCGAACGTTCGCAATGACGGTAAATATTGTTGCCTATCTATTGAAATAGGATTTTGGTTGTATTTATCATTAAAAATGATTTTTCCCTGTTTTATGAAAGAACTATTTTTTGTTGATTGGTATGCGGTATTTGTTCCCAGTGTTAGTATTTTAGAGTTGATTATTAGGGGTTCTTTAGTTTATCTGGCTTTGTTTTCGGTTTTGCGTTTTTTGCCTAGCCGACAATTGGGAACTTTGGGTATTACTGATTTGTTGGTGGTGGTGTTATTTGCGGAAGCGGCTCAAAATGCGATGGACAGCAATTATACTTCTATCACTGAAGGGGCGATTTTGGTGGGAACGGTGATTTTTTGGAGTTATTTGCTAAATTGGTTAGGTTACAAATGGCCGAAATTTCAGCGTTTTTTGACTCCCCCTCCGCTACTACTGGTGAAAAATGGACAATTGATTAAGCGCCACTTGTCCCAAGAGTTAATTACTGAAGATGAGTTAATGAGTAAGTTACGGCAGCAAGGGGTGGAATTTGTAGATGAGGTGAAGTTTGCATATATGGAGGCGGATGGTAGTATTAGTATCATTACATCCCAGTCTGAGAAGGAAAATGTTAGTAAAGAAAAATAAATAGGAAAAATAGGCATAATTATTAATCAATAAAAATGTAAAATATGACAGTTGTGTTAAATGCCAGAATGTGATTGAGCGTTATACTTTGCCTGCGATGGGCAATCTTTGGAGTGAAGCCTATAAGTTAAAGACTTGGCTGCAAGTGGAAATTGCTGTTTGTGAGGCTCAAGCTGAGTTAGGTTATATTCCCGCAGATGCGGTGGAAGAGATTAAGGCTAAGGCAAATTTTGACCCCCAACGGGTGTTAGAGATTGAAGCTGAAGTCCGCCATGATATGATTGCTTTTTTGACCAATGTGAATGAGTATGTAGGTGATGCGGGTCGCTATATTCACTTGGGTTTGACTAGTTCTGATGTGTTGGATACGGCTTTGGCATTGCAATTAGTGGTTAGTTTGGATTTGATTTTGCAATGTTTAGAGGATTTAATTGAGGTTATTCGTCAGAGGGCTAAGGAACATCGCCATACTGTGATGATCGGGCGATCGCATGGTATCCACGCTGAACCGATTACTTTTGGTTTTAAGTTAGCCGGTTGGTTAGCGGAGGTGTTACGCAGTAAGCAACGTCTGGAAGGGGTGCGCGAAAATATTGCGGTGGGTAAAATTTCCGGTGCGGTGGGGACTTATGCCAATATTGAACCCCGTGTCGAGGCTTTAACTTGCCAAAAGTTAGGACTCAAGCCAGATACAGCTTCAACTCAGGTAATTTCACGCGATCGCCATGCGGATTTTGTCCAACAGTTGGCTTTACTTGCTGCCTCTATTGAACGCTTTGCAGTGGAAATTCGCAACTTACAAAAAACCGATGTTTTGGAAGTGGAAGAATTTTTCGCTAAGGGTCAAAAAGGTTCTAGCGCTATGCCCCACAAGCGCAACCCCATCCGGTCGGAACGGTTAACAGGTATGGCTAGATTGGTGAGAAGTCATGCGGGGGCAGCTTTAGAAAATGTGGCTTTATGGCATGAGAGGGATATTTCCCATAGTTCCGTCGAACGGGTCATCCTTCCAGATGCCTGCATTTTAACTCACTTTATGCTGGTAGAAATCACTGAATTAGTGAAAAATCTGTTAGTTTATCCCCAAAACATGGAACGCAACCTTAACTGTTATGGTGGGGTTGTATTTAGCCAAAGAGTGCTACTAGCCTTGATAGATAAGGGTTTGCGGCGAGAAGAAGCTTATGCGATCGTTCAGGAAAATGCACATATTGCCTGGAATAACCCACAGGGCAACTTCCGTGAACTCATCAGTCAAGATTCCCGTGTAACTACTCATTTATCAACCGCAGAAATCGCTACCTGTTTTGATCCACAACAGCATTTAAGGCACTTAGAGCAGGTTTATCAACGTCTGGGCATTTAGTGAAGAAAAAGGCAGGGTGCGGAGTGTAGGAGAATTTTGGATTTTGGATTTTGGATTTAATCACTTCCTGATCCTGAAAAACCTGAAAAAATCATCAGTTCTTAATTTTTCTCCCCTGCTCCCTGCTCCCGTTCGACTTCGCTCATGGAACGCCTGCTCCCTGCTCCCTGTTCCCTTGCTTCACGTAGGAAATTAATTTTGCACAACTACTTAAAACAATTATTATAGATATATCAAATGCTTTAGTTAATATTCTCTATCACTATTGTGACATTACCATAAGTGATAGGATGGATTATCATTAACTCCTCCTCACCTTAGTTATACCAAGGAATTTCCGATGATTGAAATCCTTGCTACCCTCTCCGTCGCAGCCGCAGCAGGAATGAGAATAGGCATTCCCCTATTGATTGTTGGGCTTTTGCAGGGTAGTAATTACTGGTCACAAGTGCCTATTATATCCACTATTTCCCCACCAGTATTATTTTCTTTCCTTATTAGCTGGTCATTATTTGAACTCATTGCCTCTAAAAAATTGCTAGGGCAAAGATTATTACAATCAGTACAGATTTTTTTGTCTCCCATCGTGGGGGCAATTATGGGAGTAGCAGTAGCTTCGGCCACAGAAGCACCTACTTGGTTAATTGCTAGTGTATGTGGTTTGTTTGCTTTGGTAATTCAGCTAGTACAGGTAGGCTGGTTCTACCGCTTACGTGGTATACCTTTGTGGGCAACTTTTTTACAAGATACTTTATGTATAGCTTTGGTATTATTTGCTTTTGATGCCCCTTGGCAGGGTGGTGTAATTGCGCTAATGCTGCTTTGGTTTGCGGTTCGCAGTGCTAAACAGTGGTATAGCTGGTATTGGGAAAAGCGGCATCATTAGGGGTTAGGCAGGAGAATTTGAGATTTTGAATTGATGATTTCCTAATTCGACGTTGCTGATTTTGGGGATGAAAAAAATTTTGCATACATTCAAAATCCTTGTAGAGATGTTCCATGGAACGTCTCTACACTCAAAAACATCCCGCATTTATGCAACACCCCTCATTCTCCTCATCCCCCTACACCCGACTACAACAAGCCTATCAAATGAAGCAAACCTTGACCGGTAATTAATTCAATAATCAAAGCAATAAAACCTAACATGGCTATTCTACCATTCCAAACTTCCGCACTGGTGGTAATACCCCATTCCCAGCGCTCTTGAGGATACATTCTGACCCTTTTTTTCATTTGGGTAACTTGGGATAGCTTCAAGTTAGGTTTTTGCAGGGCTTCAATTACTAAGTCGGCTAAAGCTTGAATAAAAAGCGGATGAGTATTAGGGGCTGGAACACGGCGGAAATTATGGATTCCGGCTTCTTCAGCTATTTCTCGGTATTCAATATCTATTTCTTGTAGTGTCTCGATATGTTCGGAAACAAAGCTAATTGGTACTACTACAATATCTTGTACTCCTTTTGCACCGAGTTCCTGTAGTGCGTCTTCGGTGTAAGGCTGTAACCATTCTACAGGGCCCACACGGCTTTGATAGGCTAAGGTGTGGGGGTTAGGACGGTTGAGGGTTTGCATAATTAAATAGGTGCATTCCTCTATTTCCTGTTGGTATGGATCTCCGGCTTCTTCTACATAGCTTTTGGGTACACCATGAGCACTGAAGAAAATATGGGCTTGATCTGGGTGAGCAGTTTGGTCTAATTCTTGCTTGATCAGTTCCGCCATTGCTTGAAGATAACCAGGCTGTTTGTACCAAGAGGGAATGACGGTGTAATCGAGAATTTGCAGTTTTGGGTTTTCTTTCCAAAGTTTTTCTAACAGCCGGAAACTAGAACCACTGGTACTAATGGAAAATTGGGGATAGAGTGGGAGAATGACTAATTTATCGAGATTGTCTTGGGTAAGTTGTGCGATCGCCTCTTCTGTGTAAGGATGCCAATAGCGCATTCCTACATAAATCTTCGTTTCATGTCCCAAAGCATTTAGCTGTTCTTTTAATGCTTCCCCTTGAGCTTCGGTTATTCTCCGCAGTGGCGAACCTCCGCCAATTTGCTTATAATTTTCTTGTGAAGTGCTACTGCGACGGGAAGCAATAAACCAAGCTAGAGGTTTCTGCAACCAGCGAAACGGTAGGCGAATAATTTCCGGATCAGAAAACAGGTTATACAGAAATGGCCCTACATCCTCCAATTTGTCAGGTCCACCGAGATTGAGTAATAAAACGCCTACACGACCCATAGCAGTTACTTTCCCCCAAACCTTACATTTTTTTTTACTAATGTTAACAATACATCTTTATTTAATATAAAGCTTAACACTAAGGAGCAACATCATGGCTACAATTTTACGAGATTGGAGTTACCGTTTTCAATGGTTATACGACGGAATTTCTCGTTTAGCCGCTTTAAGCGTTGGTGGAGAGGCGAAATTTCGTCAACTTGCTTTACAAGGCTTAACAATCAACTCAGATAGCCAAATATTAGATTTATGTTGTGGTAGTGGTCAAGCAACATACTTTTTAGCCAAATCTTCACAAAATGTTACAGGATTGGACGCTTCCCCCTTATCTCTCGAACGTGCGCGGAAAAATGTACCTAATGCTGCTTATGTTCAAGCCTTTGCTGAAAATATGCCTTTTAGCGATAACCAATTTGATATAGTGCATACAAGTGCAGCACTACATGAAATGCAGCCGGAACAATTGCGAAAAATCATCCAAGAGGTTTACAGAGTATTAAAGCCGGGTGGTGTTTTGACACTGGTAGATTTTCACCCACCCACAAACCCGATATTTTGGCCAGGTTTAACAGTATTTTTCTGGTTATTTGAAACTGAAACTGCATGGTATTTATTAAAAACTGATTTATCAGCTTTATTAACTGAAATGGGTTTTCAAGTTAATCGGCCAAAGTTATACGCAGGAGGAAGTTTACAGGTAATACAAGCTAAAAAGTAATCAGTAGGGAACAGGGAACAGGGAACAGGGAACAGGGAATCAGGAATAGGGAACAGAAAAAGTATTTGTGTAATTTATTCTGCCAGATTATCTACTAAGCTAAAATAAAAGATAATTACTACTAGATAGTAAGTTGAGTTATGACAGATATAACTGTTAAATACCAAGTCCTTAAAGCAGTTGAAGAAATGCCACAGGATGTTACTTTTGAGAAAATAATGGAACAGCTTTATTTTTTATACAAGGTTACTCAAGGATTGAAGCAAGTTGAATCTGGTGATATAATTTCTAATACAGAAGCAAAGAAACGAATTAAAAAATGGCAGGCATAATCTGTATAAGTCATGGTGAATGTGGGTAAATAAGGAGAAATTATGACACAGGAATTAATAGATTTAAGAAATAGTATTCTGGAGGGAAGATATAATGATGCTTTGGAAATTGTAGACGAGTTAGAGGGGATGAGTAAACTAGCAATACTCAGAAATATTCAAGCTTATTTAAGAGTTTTTTTAATTTATTTGATTAAAAATCAGATTGAACAACGTTTAACAAATTCTTGGGTTGCTTCTATTCGTAATTCTTTGAGGGAAATTCAAAAACTGAATCTCAAAGCAAACAAAAAATCATATTACATCAATTTAGAAGAATGGGATGATTATTTAGAAGATGAACTAGAAGCGGCTATCCGTGATGCTAGTTTAGAAGTTGCTAATGGTGTTTACAATGAATTTGAGTTATTAGAAATGGTAGATAGGAATCAGTTAAAGCAGACAGGATTAAAATTTTTAACTTTGATTTATTCTTATTCCGTGAGAGAATTACCAACAGTTATTGCTGAAAATTTAACTAATTTACCTGGTGGTGAAGACTGGAAATCAAGGAAGCAATAAAACTTACCTTATTTTGATTAATTTTGCTGAATGGGTAAATTTGATAACCATTCTTTGGTCGCTGCTGGTGTTCGTAGTTCAATAATTTTTAAATGAGAATATTCTGGTTTTTTGAATAAATTTGTATATTCTTGATATCTTTGATAATGGGTTTGCAAAACATAGACAATCATTGAATATTTACTTAAAGCAATTGACCAAGTTTCATAATTACCATTACAAACTTCTTGTTTAGTAATTACTCGTTTAAATGTCCGCCAAATTACACGCTGTAAAACTACCCGCAAAGAATAATTTAGCCAAATGATTGTATCTGCTTTACTCCAAATTAAATCCCTAACATGGGAATAATTACCATCTACTATCCAAGAATAACCTGCTATTTTTTCGGTTAATTGTTGGTTAAAAATCTCTGCTGGTGTTTCTATCCAGTTGGGTTGCCAATATAAATAATCTAATTCAATATGGGGAATGCCAAGACGTTGAGATATTTGCTTTGCTAGGGTACTTTTACCTGAACTGGTAGTACCAACAATAGAAATTCTTTGCATTGTTTTTCCTCAAAACTTTACAGGAAACAGAACAGGAGAAGGTAAAACCTAAACTAATTCTATAGGATTCCTATTTGATTTTTGAAAAATACATAGGTGGGCATTTTCTATAATTTTCTGCTTCTATTCAGGATTTTACGCAAAATGCCCACCCTACACATACTCCTGCCTCCTGCTTCCTAAGTGGTATATTCGGCGTTAATTTTTACGTAGTCATAGCTGAGGTCACAACCCCAGGCTTTAGCTGTACCGTGACCATTACCTACAGTTACGGAGATAATAACGGGACTATCTAAGCGTTGGGGTTTAATTTTGGCATCAACTCCATTAACAATGGAATTTTCCGCAGCTTGTTTTAAATAGGTGTTAGCGGCGTTGCGGTCAAAGGGTAGGGGTTGACCGTTGTCCATGAGTAAGATGTCGCCTAATTTAATTTTGAGGTTATTTTGCTCAAAAGGTACACCGGCGCGACCTGCTGCGGCGGCAATACGTCCCCAGTTGGGGTCACGGCCAAAGATGGCAGATTTGACTAAGGATGAACCTGCAATGGTTTTGGCGATTTGTCTGGCTGCTTGTTCGTCGTTTGCACCCATGACTTCTACTTCTATTAAACAGGTTGCCCCTTCTCCGTCACGAGCGATCGCCTTGGCTAAATATTGGCAAACTTCTGTTAACATAGCTTCTAGTCTTTCGGCTTCTACACCCATTTCTGTGATTGCTGGGGTGCGAGATTGACCGTTAGCTAAGGCGATTAAACTATCATTGGTGCTGGTGTCACCATCTACGGTAATCGAGTTAAAGCTTCTATCAGCTGCCCTGGTTAACATTTGTTGCCATAAACTAGGGGTGACGGCTGCATCACAGGTGACAAAGGCCAACATTGTGGCCATGTTGGGGTGGATCATCCCTGAACCTTTAGCTATACCACCAATTCTCACGGGGCGATCGCCTATAGTAGTTTCTAGAGCAATGGATTTTGTCACCAAATCTGTAGTGATAATCGCTTGTGCAGCACTATCTGAACCCTGATAGGAAAGCCCCTCTACTAATTTGGGAATACCACTACGTAAGGCATCCATTTTGATTCTTTGTCCAATTACGCCAGTAGAAGCCAGTAAAATAGCATCTGGGGAAATATCCAACTTTTGGGCTAATAGTTCAGCGCTTTCTATGGCATCCCGCATTCCTTGTGCACCTGTACCTGCATTAGCTTGTCCCGCATTGCACAGGATAGCTCTAGCGTAATGCTTGGCCTGTAAACGCTGCCGACAATATTCTACACAAGCGGCTCTGACTTGACTAGTGGTAAATACACCAGCTGCGATCGCATCCACATCTGAGACAATTAATGCTAAGTCGGGTAAACCTGAACGTTTCAGCCCCGCAGTTATTCCCGTCGCTTGATATCCTTTTGGTGCTGTGACACCACCCTTAATTTTTTGCCACTCTGCCATCATTTTTTCCCACAATAAAAAAAATTGTTTACCAAAGCAGGCTGCTTGCAAAAGTTACCACAACTCAATCATGAACCTGAGATAGTCCCTACAAATGCAAGATGCCTAGATTTTTATTATTGTGAGTTTATCCGTTTAAGGACATTTTGCACCAGTAGGTAAGGTTATTTAAATTTGTGACAGATCAACAAGTTGCACTCTTGAGCTTGGCAAGTTACCGTTTTTTCCCAAACTCATAGTTATTAAGTCAAATTTTCTATAAGCAGTTGTGCAAAATTAATTTCCTACGCGGAGTTAGGGAACACTTCGACTGCGCTCAGTGCGGTGCAGGGAACAGGGAATAGGGAAAAGTCATTAGTCATTAGTCATTAGTCATTAGGAAATAAGGAATTACTTCTTTTTTCCCCTCTGCCCCTCTGCCCCCCCGTCCAGCGTTCGGCTTTACTGTTCCTGCCAGTAGACCTCTGCCCCCCTGCCCCCTGCCCTCTGCCTCCTGCCTCCTTTCCCCTCCCAAATCAAAATAAGCATGAAAAAAGAGAGCCACTTGGATAGCTCTCCAAATCATCAGGGTGCATCTACTTATCACAATATAACATTTTAGGGGTGAGGGGTTAAGACCCTTTGTAAAAATTTTTTTTAAGCAGATTTTTAGCGATCTCCAGTAGAATCACTATCAAACTACACCTGTTTTATCAGCTCGACAAGCAATTAAAAAATACAAATATAGTATCTTTACGGTTTTCCATAACTTGCTCATATAGGTTGCGGTCTAAATACTGATTTATTTACGTAAACTTACATAAAGAAGGAGAGCCAACAAAGTTAGCTCTCCAAAATAGTAGGGTATATTTTCTGCAATACTATAGCACCTATTACTTAAGTGCGTTGACATAACTCAATATTCTTGTACAAAACTTCAACTTACTTAGGAAAATATGAAGAAATACTGTATGTAATAGGGAATGGGGAACAGGGCAGGGGGTGGAAACTTCTTTACCTGTATTTTGCTTTGGCACTCCCCTGAATCCCCTGGCAGTGTTTTTTACAATGCGCTTAATTTCTTTTCTACTAACTCATTAGTGAGCTTGGGTTCTGCGCGTTTGTTGGTCTTTTTCAGCACTTGTCCGACAAAGAAGCCTTTGAGGTTGGTATTACCATTGCGATATTTTTCTAATTCTTTGGGGTTCGCAGCGATAACCTCATCAATAATCGGTTCTAGTATGCTAGGATCTGAGATGAGTTCTTGACCGGCAAAGGCTTTTTCTGGGGGAACACCATTGAGTAAATCTGTGAGTTTTTCCTTGGCTTGAGCGTTACTAATTTTACCTTCCTCAATTCGGAGAATCACATCAGCTAGGTTTGCGGGAGTCAACGCAATATCTGCAATGGTCAGCTTTTGCTTATTCAGATAAGCAGCAATATCTTGAGTAATCCAGTTAGCTGCTGATTTGGGATTTGCACCCGCAGCCAGAACCGCTTCAAAATATTCCGACACTGGGCGATCTTCCGTTAAAACGCGGGTATCATAAGCAGATAGACCGAGTTCGCTTTCATAGCGATCGCGTTTTTGGGCTGGTAACTCCGGTAACTCGCTTTTCCAGATACCTAACTGTGCTTGGGAAACTTCAATCGGTGCTAAATCTGGTTCTGGGAAATAACGATAATCGCTTGAACCTTCTTTTGTCCTCATGCTAATGGTACGTTGTGAACCTTCTTCCCAAAGCCGAGTTTCTTGGATGATGGGTTCTCCTGCTTCCACCGCAGCGATTTGACGTTCTATTTCATATTCTATAGCGCGTTGAATGGCGTTGAAGGAGTTCATATTTTTGATTTCTACCTTCGTCCCAAATTCTTTTTGTCCTACGGGACGGATAGAAATATTCACATCACAACGCAGTGAACCTTCTTGCATATTGCCATCACTTACCCCAAGATAGCGCATAATTCGCCGTAATTCTTGGGCATATTCGGCGGCTTCTTGGCCTGAACGCAAATCAGGTTCAGAAACAATTTCCACCAAAGGCACACCAGCCCGGTTATAGTCTACCAGAGAATAGGCAGAACCGGAGAGGCGATCGCTTCCCGCATGAACTAATTTACCCGCATCCTCTTCCATGTGTAAGCGGGTGATACCGATGCGCTTACGGGTGGGGTTTCCTTCCTTATCTACCAATTCTATTTCTAACCAACCATGTTCGGCGATCGGTAAATCATATTGAGAAATTTGGTAATTCTTCGGTAAATCAGGATAAAAATACTGTTTCCGGTCAAATTTGCTATACTTGGCAATCTGACAATTTAACGCCAAACCCGCCTTTACCGCATATTCCAGCACCTTAGCATTCAGTACAGGCAAAACCCCAGGTAAACCCATACACACAGGGTCAATATTCATATTTGGTTCAGCCCCAAAAGCCGTAGAACTGCTAGAAAAGATTTTAGTGTTTGTGCTCAGTTGACAATGAGTTTCTAAACCAATAATTGCTTCGTAAGCGGTTTTTGTCGGTGCAGCAGTTGTCATACTCTCTCAATCTAGTATTTACCATTTCATAGGGTACTATTGTAGCTTTGTTGTTATCATAAAGGTACAAATAGCCAGACTAGTGCAGCTGCTTAAAAATAACTGTCTGATTAAAAAAGTTTCAAAAGTTGACTATTGAGCTTTTTTACCTCCCGATTTTTTCCACAAACAGGCAATTACTCTAGTTCAAGAGTAGATTATAATTACCAAAAGTATTTAGATATACTGATTTTAACTAGAGTATCTAGAGATAATGGGAAACAAAAAACACACTCATAGGGGTAGAATACAAGCTCAGGGAAGTGGGGTAAAAGAATCATGTTCTTGGGCGCAAAACACACCACTAATACCAATTCACGAAAACCTTGATAATAATGAATTGCTTGTAGGGGTTTAGTAGTGCTAAACCCTCCCCCGGTGTTTGTATCACTATTAAAGTTAAACGGTATAACAAAAACACAAAGACAACAGTATATTAATCGTGCTGCAAAAGCTGGTGGTGTAGATGCTCAAGTTAGTAAAACCTTTTCCAATCGTTCCAAAGAAGAAAATGATGTTTTTGTAGATATAGAAGTAATTAAAGGTAAAGCCTTTGTCCCAGATTCAACTACTAAATAAAGTGTATATAAAAAACCATTCAAAAACAACAATTTATGAAATATGGCGTAATGAAGATGGTAGCTTAGATTTTTTCCCATCTACTAATGATAGTGCTCGTGCTTTACTAGATGATAATGCCCAATTGATCAAAAAAATTGAAGCTAATTCTTGGGAAGAAGCCCGACAAAAACAATATGAGTTTTTAGAATGGGGTAATTATCAACCCCTTCATGATGTTGAAAGTCAAGATATTTCTACAAGTGAAATAAATCAAAGAGGTGTCTTTGTATATAAAGTGAAGTTAAAAGCAAAATCTGGAGATAGGTATATTTTAAACATACACAAAAAGAGAACAAAACTACTTAAAAAAATTGAACATATTATTAGAACACAATACCTTAAAAAAATAAAGTTATGAAAACTTTTTTAAATAATCAAGCAAAATGATCTCCTAGCAATTGACGTTTTAACTCTGAAGATGATATTCCGGGATCTCGTCCTGCTAGATAGTCTTCCCATGCAGCAGCACTTACGTCTAATAAATCACTATCAACATCTTCATCATCCTCTATAGCATCACGGAGTATTTGCTGTAAATATTTGAATAACTGCAACTTTTCATTTAAACTGAAGTTTTGAATCTCAGTTAATACATCATTATAAGTCATAATAGTGATATCACGAACTACGTTTTTTATTTATTATATCACATTGTTCTGCTTTACCTCTACCTTTAGTTTCTACCTTAGCACTGACCCTGCGAGTTTTGTCATTATAACTTCTTGCAAAACATTTCTAACTTGTAACCAACCTTCCATCCTCCATATTAATAATCCGGTCTGCAATATCTAAAATTCGGTTATCATGAGTTACTAATAAAATCGTACAACCTTGTTCTTTCGCTAACTTTTGCATTAAATTTACCACATCCCGTCCTGATTTACTATCTAAAGCGGCTGTCGGTTCATCAGCTAAAACTAATTGGGGATGATGTACTAAAGCCCTCGCTATGGCTACCCTTTGTTTTTGTCCTCCAGATAAATCTTCTGGATAATAATTTAACCTTTCTCCTAAACCCACTTCAGTTAAAATTGCTGAAGCTTTGGCTTGTGCTTCATTAAAATTTACTGTCTGATCATTTTCTAAAGTCATTTGCACATTTTGTAAAGCCGTGAGAAAACCTAACAAATTATGTGCTTGGAAAATATAACCAATTTTCCGCCGAGTTTGGATCATTTCATCTTTATTCGCTCCTAACATTTCTGTACCTAAAATTTTGACGCTTCCCTCTTGCACAGAACGCAAACTACCAATTAAAGTTAATAAAGTTGTCTTTCCAGAACCAGAAGGACCAGTCATAATCACAATTTCCCCTGGTTTAATTTCTAAATTTATATCAAATAAAATTTGTTTTTTTAGTGCGCCATTTCCATAATAATGGTTAAGCTGAGAAATAGAAATCGCTGCAACTTCACTCATATAACTTTACCTCTAACTCTTACATCTAAAATACATCAGCCGGATCAGCAGAGTTTAATTTTTGCATGGCGACAAAAGCAGAAATGGAACACATGATTGTGGTGAGAATAAATACAAATAATGCCCTTTCCAATGTCATTAAAATTGGTAACAGTGTTGCTTGACGGGATATTAAATACAAACCCTGGGAAATGGAAACCCCTGGTATAAATCCAATGGCGGCTAAAATTAATGCTTCTTGAAAAACGATTTTTAGCAGATACCCATTTTTAAAACCTATGGCTTTTAAGGTAGCATATTCTGGCAAATGATCAGATACATCGCTATACAAAATTTGATAGACAATTACTGTACCAACCACAAAGCCAATGATTACCCCTAAAGTAAATGTAAAGCCTACAGGTGTACTTTTATTCCAGTAAGCTTTTTCTGCGGCGACAAATTCTTGTTTAGCGAAAACTTGCACATCATCGGCTAAATTAGTTTTGAGATTATTGATTACCCAATCTACATTTTCTCCCGGTTGTAGTTTGATTAATCCTATATCAATTAATCCTTCTTGACGTTTGGGTGAGTTCATCCGCAAAAAGTTAATATCACTGGTAATAATATTACCATTCACACCAAAGGAAGTTCCTAATTTAAACAAACCGACAACATCAATTTTACGGTTATTAACTTCGGTGGTGACAGTCTGTTGAGTTTGAAGTTGATTAACTATATCACCAAATTCTTTACGTGAACCTAAATCAAATAAAACCGTATCTGGTTCTGTTAATTTACTTTGATTTTCTTGTACTCCTGGTAAATTAATTACTTTTTCTTCTGGGTTAAAAGCAATAGAGTAAATATTCCAAGTTTCGTTATTATCTGGATTTCGCCAAGGAACTGGATCAACATACAGAGAACTGACAGATTTTACTCCGGTAAAACCACGCGCTTGATAAAGTCTTCTTTGGGAAAATCTTTGTTGAGAAAATAGGGATTTGTAACGACTACTAACTAAAACAATGTCAGCTTCTAAACTCTGATGGAGTTGTACCGCACTATCAAATAAAGCATCTCTAATTCCCAGTTGCATAAACATTAATACATCTGCAAAGGCAATACCAGCAATAGCCACCAACATTCGAGATTTTTTGCGGGATAATTGCAACCACGCCAAAGGTATTTTCCGCTTGAACATAGATTCACCAAATAATTAAAAGTTTAATTGTGGGTGTTGTATAATTGCAGGATGAAATTGTTAAATTTAATATTGAAAACCTTTGTCTTTGTGTCTTTGCGACTTTGCGTGAGACAAAAAACATCAACACCAAAAGTTCAATTGTGAATTGGATCAACCAACCCTTTTTAACTAATGACTAATGACTAATGACTACTTCTACTTTAGAATTAGTTAACCCCGCAACACGCTGACTAGATTTAGCATCTAAACGAATTTTAACTTCTACTACCCGTGCATCAATGTCTGCAACGGGGTCAGTATTCAAAATGTCTTTTTTGGCAATCAGTAAACCAATTTGTTCGACTGTACCGGTTAACTCTCCTGGGAGGTTGCGTTGTTTGATGGTTGCGGTTTGTCCCACTTTCACCTGATTAATATCAGTTTCATAAACTTCTGCAACTACATACATTTGATCGGTTTGGCCAATCTCTGCAATCCCTTTAATATCTACTATTTCCCCAGGTTGAGTATGAATTTTGAGAATTTGCCCATTTACAGGCGATCGCACATAAGTTAATTCTAATTCTGTTTCTGCTTCCTGTACAGCCGCTTCCGCACGGTAAACATTAGCTTTTGCTGCTTCTATATCCGTTGGACGCACTTCCGCAATTCTATTTAAAGTCGCTTTTGCTTGTCTGATTCTTTCCTGTAAGGTTTCCCCAGTTTGGGAACGGTTGGCTATAGCTTCCCTTAAACTCGCTTGTGCTGTTTCCAGTGCTAACCTTTTACTGTCACGGGTGGAAGAGGAAACCGCACCTTCAATTTGTAGGTTTTGATAACGTTGATATTCTATCTCTGCGTTTCTCACTTCAGCTTCTAACCGTCTCACAGTTGCGCTTCTAGCTGCGCTTTCTTGACGCAAAGAGGCTTCTAATTCGGCGATTAAAGCTTGTTGTGCGGCGATTTCTCCTTGTTTTGCGCCTGCTTTTACCTGCGCTAACTGGGATTTAGCCACCTTTACCTCTTGTCTAGCAAGATTCACAGCTGCTAAACGGCGATCGCTACTATCCAACATCGCAATGATTTGTCCCCTAGAAATGCGATCGCCTTCTTTTACCCTTAAATCTGCAACCCGATTACTACCCGCTATCTGTGATACTGATACCTGAACCACTTCCCCCTCCGGTTCGATTCTTCCCAGTGCTGTCACCGCTTTGATTATTGCACGGTTATTAACAGGTGTAGTTGTCACCGATTCCATAGGTTTTTGACTAG
This sequence comes from Nostocaceae cyanobacterium, assembly GCA_035299225.1. Taxonomy (GTDB): domain Bacteria; phylum Cyanobacteriota; class Cyanobacteriia; order Cyanobacteriales; family Nostocaceae; genus DATGXB01. Next base: position 79,633 of record DATGXB010000188.1, read on the forward strand.
TGCTTAACAAATATAAAGATCCCGTCACACTAGCTAAAGCTAACCCCAAACTACCGTAAATCAACAGTTTATTTACACTGGGAGGAATTTTAGTCAAGTGATTATGTATGTTTTGCATATTTATTATTACCTTAATTAACTCAATTTAATGTACACAACAGTTTTTATTCATTTTGTTTTACTCAACAAGTTGAATACAATAATTAGTATATTCTAAGTGAAATATCTGTCAAGAGGTCATTATGGGTTTAGCGCACGCAATTTTGACTTGTTTAATTGAAGCACCACATAGCGGTTATGACTTATCCAAATTCTTCAGCGAATGTGTTGGTTATTTTTGGAACGCATCCCAGCAGCAAATTTACAGAGAACTAGGTAAACTTGAAAATCAAGGTTTAATTAGTTCAGAAATCATTCCCCGTGAAAATCAGTTAAATAAAAAAATTTATTCAATTACACCAGAAGGTAAACAACATTTAATTCAATGGATGCAACAACCCAGCGAACCAGATATTATTAGAGAAGACTTATTAGTAAAACTTTTTGCCGGTAACTTAGTAGAAACTGATATCTTAATAGCCGATGTTGAACGTCATCGTCAAATTCATGCTAATAAATTAGCTAAATATCGAGAAATTGAACAAGAAAAACTCACTGATAACAAAGAATTAACTAAACATGACAAGTTAAAATATCTAGTTTTAAGAGTAGGTATAAATTATGAATCAGATTGGATTAAATGGTGTGATGAAGCCTTAGCAACCCTTAAAAGTTTATAGTACAGAAGGAAACAGGGAACAGGGAACAGAAAATAGGCAATAGGCAATAATATAGATAATTTATTCTTTTCCCCCCTGCCTCTTCATCCCCCTGCACCTCTGCCCCCTGCCTTCTTACACTAGGTCAAACTAGCCTGAGTCAACCCAATTTGCATTACATGGTCATTATAATCAAAGTCACTTTCATTTCCAAATAAATCTTCAAAACCAAATAGGTTATTACCTAAATTGATAATGTGAGATAAACCATCAGAGTTAGCTGAACCAAAAGAGAAGAACACATTAGCAGCACCACTCAAACCCTGTTCTAAAGAGCCATTAGCTACAATAAACGGAGCAAAGAGGAAACCACCTTCTAAACTACTTCCTACCGAAGTAGTAGACAGATTAGCAACAGTTAAATCAACAGTAACTTTGCGCTCAATTAAAGCAGCTTGCAGGTATTGTTGACGGTTGAAATTAATAGCACCAGGAGTCATGCCGTTAATTGTGCCATTAGCATCATCTACTCGATAGAAGCTCACATAGTTACTGTAACTAGCTTCCCGATTGAGACTATAACTAACAGAAACTGAACCAGTAAACTCCCGTAAATCAATCACTGCATTACCATTTTGTCTGTTGACACCTTTGGTCAGTGTTTCTGTACTAGCTTCAAATTCCAAAATACTTTCATCAGACCACTCTAAACTAGTGAAAATAGATTCAGTTCTTTGAAATTCAGTAATTTTCAGACTAGTAGTGCTATTACCAAAAATTATAGATTGGCTCGATTGGCTAAAGTTCTCTATTTGGTAAAAGAGGAATTTACCTTTAGATTTTAAAGTCAACTCAGCAAGACCATCACCACCTAAACCATCACCTAAAGTAGCGAAGATGATTTGTTTGCGAAGTAGAAAAGCTGCTTCATAACCGGCTTCACCTGGTTTTAAATTAGCAGTGGTATCATCATCATCGTGGTCAATACCACCTTCATCATCATCTACTTCATAACAACCATATTCGCGTACACCTTTTTGAGACTTACCACGAGACTTTAACTTAAATTTGAAAGTCTGCTTTTTGTCGTCATCATCATCATCATCGTCATCATCATCATCGTCGTCATCATCATCGTCGTCGTCAAAATCATGAATCGAGAGAACATTCTTTTCGCTGCGAGTGTAAGCAAATGGTACAGCTAAAGCTAACTGACCTCCTAAACCATGATTTCCATTCAGATCACTAACTTCTGTAATAGAATCTGCTTGCACATTAAATAGATAAGCGCTCTGACCTCTAACTCTTTCTAACCCAACTTCAATAATTCCAGAAAATTCGCTACCAGCAGCACTTTCATCTAAAGCGAAAATAGGGACAACTGTTTGTTTTTTAGGATTATATGCCCAAATTCCAGCTTCTCGCTCTTCCTGGGTAATAATGTCAACACCAAAAGCCGTTGCATTTTCTTGAATTAAAACCCGACCAGATTTATTGACAACAATATTACCGTAACCGACCCCTTTTTCTTCTCCACCAATTAGGACAAGTTCAAAATTATCAATAGTTGCGGTGGGGTCACTAGCATTTAAACTAAAGCTGTACAGCCTACCATAAGGATTCTCTGCTTCCTCCGCAGTTTCTGTAGTACCATTAGCATCTCCTTGACCTTTGAGCGCATTAGTACCAGCAGTTGTAAAGTAAAATGTGCCGGGTTTTGTGGGGTCTTCAGCAATACCTTGTAAACGTTGGAAATTGGTTGAATTTTCCGTAGTATTAACAAAGGTAGTTAAATCCGTACCATTTAATTTTGGTGTTCCATCTGCATTGAAAATAATTGAACTATCTACCTTTATCCAAGTAGCAGTTGTTTTAGTTCCTTCAGTGGTAATATCTCCTTCAAATTCTGCATCATCAACTTTTAGAACATATAAATCCCCGTTTTTAAAGCCATTGGGATCTTCTACGGTTTGCTCTCCCACCCACATATAGAGCTCACCATCTCCACTGTCCTCGGTAATTAAAAGTACCGTTTTATCAGAACTAATGGCTCGATATTGAGAAGCCGCAACTATATTTTGTTTAGCATATTGACCTAAACCTTCCAGAGCAATAGCTTCACCATCTGGTGTAATAGCTAAACCAATACCAGTATCATCTCCTTCTTTCGGCACAAAAAGAAGGGGAAATTCATTATTAGTGCTATCTACAAAGCCGGATGCAGCAAGATAAGAAGAAGAGAAAGTTTCAACAGAAGAAAGAGAATTTCCTTCGCTATCTGTATATAAACCTGTAGTAGTATCTAAGGTATATATACCTGTTGAATCTGTAATTGTTTCAACCAGGTTTTTACCACCAATCACCTTCCAGTCTTCATCAAAAACAAAAAGGGATACTCTTCCACCAGTGATTGTTTCACCCGTTGCAGTGGTAGAAATATCCGTTGTGGTATCACTTGCTAGTCCGTGATTGACCCAAACATAATTATAAGTTTTACCATCAATCTTTACTTGTGTTGTACCAGTACCATTAGGAGCACCAGTAAATGCAAAGAGTTGTTCAGAGTCAGAGGTCGGTGCTGTGGTAGAGCTAAAGGCACTGGTTAATAAAGGAACTTCATCACCTACTGTTAACAGAGGAATCACCTCATATTTAGGTGATCCAGGTGTATCCAACAAGTAAGCTGCTTCAGAAGTTCTACCCTGATTACTAATGTCTCCTACCATATATACTTTTTACCTGTAGCTAAATTTGGTTACTTGCAAATACTGACTGATAAAAAGATATAAATGTTTCCCAGATTTTTATCTATAAATATGATTAGATTCGCTTAATCGAAGTTAACTTTTCACAATTTTTATTCAAAAAACCCTATTGTTGATGTAGCACTTTTGTTAAGTTTTATTAAGTCCATTCAGGTTGTTTTAAAAAAAATTTTAATTTGAGGTTAAAGCAAATAATTTTTAGAGAAGTTAAAAATAACATCTCTCAGAAGATTTGCAGGTTTTAGCTACCCTCTTAATTAGAATCTACCTGTAATGTAAAATGCTGCCCAATAATAAGGGGTATTATATCTTTTTTCTTCTGGTTGTAGTCTCCGTGTTTGATAAATTTGTGTAGATAAATAACTTCTAATTTTCACTTCTTCAGGTGGGATATTTTGCAATAAATCTTCATACCATTGAGTTAACTCTTTGGCGTTTATTTCTCTCAACCAACTGATAACTTCAGCTAGGTTTGCAGCTGGTGATTGATGGACAGATAAGCGACGGTAAAATTCTATCATGACTAAAGCGTTAGCTGATGACTCTACCTGCCAAATAGTGCTGATAATATTGGGAACACCTGCAATTAAAAATCCAGTTTCTAAACCTAAATATTCGCTGTTATAACTGGAGTTTTCACAAATTGATAGTGTTACGAGTTGATAATTACCTAATGATTTTTGGCAAATTTCTGATAAGGTAATTTTTTCTTCATCTGCTAACACTAATGCGGGGGTTTGGCTGTCACTAAAGTTATTGATGACAGGATTAGAAAAATGGATAATTTTATAATCCTCTGCCAAGCAATTATTGATATTTTCTTTATTGGCTTGTGTTCCCTGAAGACGATTGTACTGATTAAAAGTTTGTTCAATAATTTCTGAGGTAAATTTAGTAAATCTCAACTGGGGTTCTGTATTTTTAGGATGTTCAACTAGGAGGAGTTTTTGTTGTTGCCAATTTAGTAATGACGGAGGATTGACCATTGTTCCAAGCTGAATATTTGGTAAATAGGAAACAGTGTAATTTACCTCAATATTTGGTACATCATTTAGATGAAATAAGGCGTGTAAAGGAACTCTGTATAAATCACGATGAGGAATGAGAATTAAGTTGGTGATTCCTTCTAATTCATGCACGATGGTGGAAATATTTAAAATTTTCTTTAGCTGTAATAGCTGCTGTAACATTTCCTCGCGCCAAGGATGATTAATTTTTAGTTCTGGTTTTTGTTGTTGATGATAATTTTGCTGTTGGTGATGCCAATTTTCTAACCATTTTTCAAACTCAATTAAGCGTTGTACTCCTTCAGGAATGGCGGTTTGGTCTTTAATGGGTGTAAATAGCAGAATTGGTGATGGGGCTTGGTCTTTAATGATTAAAGTGTGTAAAGCTGCGGGGCTAATGTGCCAATAAATAATCGCTGTTTGGGGATTAAGTAGTTGTTGTATGCTGCTATAGTTAGCTGTATAAATGTTTTCATTCCAGCCAAATAGTTGCCAGTGTAAATATTGATATATACCCTGTTCGGCAATTTCCCAAGCTTCTACTAAGTCGCCTGTATCAATTGCTAAATCAACGGCTAGTTGAGTGATACCAATAAATTTTAGGGCTAATTGTTTTTTGTGATCGTCGGTGTAATTAGATTGAAATAAGAGTTGTTGTAAGATTGCTACACCTTGTTGTTGCAGTTCTTGGGCTGTGCTACTTTGTCCCAAGGATATTAAGGCTTTAGTGAGGGATTGTAAAACTTCTAAATGTAGTTCTGGGAAGTCTTCAGGGGTAATGGTTGTGAGTGCAGCTTGATAGTGATAAATGGCTTTTTGCCAATAATCATGATGTACAGACTGTTTTTTACCTTGCTCAAAGTGGGTGTTAGCGATCGCTATTTGTAGTCTTCCCCAACCTTCCGGGTACATATCAGGACGCAAATATTCTAAACCCGCTTCATAAGTGGCTATTTTCCCTTCATAACCCCGCAGGTTTAAAGCCGGATTAGCGGTAGCAATTTTACTAACTACACTCAGTGTTTCTTCATTATGGATAAAACTACCAACGGCTGCACCCCTTCCTATCCAAGCTTCCCAGTAATCAAGTTTAATTTCTAGGGCGTTGTCATAACAATTAATTGCTTCGGCAAAACGTTGCAAATAAAACAAGGCTACTGCCTGGTTATACCATGCTAAATGAAAATCTGGTTTAATGGCGATCGCTCGTTGATAAGATGTAATTGCTTCTTCTTTCCGTCCCAAGTTATCTAAAGCCACACCCCGGTTAAACCAAGCTAAATACAATTCTGGCTGATAGGTTAAAGCCTCATCCCAGGATGCAATAGCTTCTGACCAATGTTTTAAACTAAATAAAACTACACCCCTATCAATCCAAACTTCATATAAATCGGGTTGAATAGTTAACGCTTGATCATAAGATGCGATCGCCTCTGTAAACTGTTCAATCACACCCAACGCCACACCCCGATAATACCAATTTTGCGGATCTTCTGGCTGGAGGTTAATAGCTTGTTCATAGCTAGAAATAGCTTCTACAATGAATCCCAGTTTCAACAAAGCCAAACCACGACCAGACCAAGCTTCTGAATAATCGGATTTAATTTGTATCACCTGCTCAAAACAGGCCATAGCCCCATCTAAATCACCTAACTCACCTAAAATACCCCCCCGATGATACCAAGCTTGATAAAAATCTGGCTTTAAATGAATGGCTTGCTCGTAAGATGCGATCGCCTCTTCCAAACGTTGTAAATAAACAAGAATTAAAGCTTGATTAAACCAATATTCATAATTATTAGGTTCAGCCTTAATTGCCTGACTATAATAAGTTAAAGCTCCAGACAAATTCCCCACCTTAGCCTGTTGCAATCCTTGATAGAACCAGATTTGTGCTTGATTTTGGGGAACAATTGCCGCCCGATCCCGTTGAGCTAATTCTGCTGTGAGATTTTGAACTAAATTGTTACTTTCTTCAAGTTTTGCCGCTAACTCTTCTACAGTGTAGTTATGTGTTCCTGCACTTGTTAGATAACTAACTTGACCAGCCTCCTCATAGCTAAGATCCTCACTAAAATCTTCATACTCATCACTGAGATTTTCACCATAAATTTGAGGTGCAGGAGAAATAGGAGTAACAGATTGCTCCTCAGAAGCCCAAAACTGCTCACCCCAATCACGTAATAGCCGTTGTCCCGGTGTATCCAACTTTGGATCTAAGGGTGCTGTAAATTCTATAGCTTCTTGAGTTGTAGAGGCAGTTTGTGCAGTTTCCTCAACCTGTTCTTGTGGAATTAAATTACGCTGTAATAGCTGTATCCCTATTTCATAAGACAGCTCACCAATCTTACCTACATCCAACTCACCCAACTGCACCATCCGTACTGCTAATTGATGATTAGGAGCAGGGGAAGTTAACAAGCGTTCACCGAACATCAACAGCCAATCTAACCAACGCTCATGACTAATACGATGTTCCATGCGCTGCAAATAGTTCACAGCCCATTTTTGCCCCTTTGCTTGATGTACACCTTCTAGCAACTGGGTAAACAATAACTCTAGATCCCCATTAGTCAATTCCGGTGGTGAGTCAACCACCTTATGTCCATTAACAGCTTTGTCATCGTGCTGACGACCGCCAAATGGATGTTTAAAAAACGTGTTAAGCCACTGCAAGAGCAACTTGAGCATTTGCCACATTCTTGGATTTTATCTCTCCTAGATTGTAGCCATCGTTGTGTCAAAAAAGTCGTTCTTTACGTAAATACATAGCAAGAAATAGGAATTGATTGAATTATCATGGTAAAAACTATACAAAATTTAACTAAACAGGGAACAGGGAACAGGGAACAGGGAACAGGCAATAGTCATTAGTCATTAGTCATTAGTCATTAGTCATTAGGGAATTTATTGTTATTTCCCCCCTACCTCCTACCTCCTGCCCCCTGCCTCCTGCCCCCTGCCCCCTGCCTCCTGCCTCCTGCCCCCTGCCTCCTGCCTCCTGCCTCCTGCCTCCTGC
>DATGXB010000189.1:0-9965 GCA_035299225.1 Nostocaceae cyanobacterium
GTTTTGAGACTTTAGAAGAACTAAAAGAAGTAGTTAGACAAAAAATAAAGCAATTAGACACATCAATTGTTGCTTCTATTGCAGGATGGGGCTTCATTTTGGATGCTTTATTTGTATCAGGCTTTTCGTGAAATGGTATCAAAGGTAGAAATTTTCACCCCAACAGGTCGAAAGGTTCACCTCAAAGGTAGAATGTTGAACCTTAAAGGTAGAATGTTGAACCTTAAAGGTAGAACGTTGTACCTTAAAGGTAGAATGATGAACCTCAAAGGTATCTCGTTCCTAGTCTCCGAAAAAAGTTTAGGGGTAAATCATCCGCATACGGTTACTGTTCGTATAAATTTGGCAATACTTCGCGCTCAAATGGCTGCGGAGTCGTGAAAGTTGAGTTTTCAAGATCATATTATTTTCATTTTGAGATTAACTGTTTGAGTTCGGGCATAAGGACATGGCAGTGCCATGTCCCTACGTGGTTGGTATGGGGGTGAAGGGGATTTGGGTAGGTACATTAGCAAATGGTGAGTTTTTATTAATGCTGTAAATGAATCTTAGGGTTTTGCATTGTTATCTGGAAGCTTTGAATGATGATGCAAAAACAATGTCTCCCGATGCGATCGCTTTGGATGATGATGCAGAAACAATGTACTGGGATGCGATCGCTTTGAATGGTGATGCAGAAACAATGTATCGCTATCAGGAAGTCAGAATTAGGATTTATATGTATTCTTCTCCTGTTCCCTGCACTGCACTGAGCGCAGTCGAAGTGTTCCCTGCACCGCACTGAGCGTAGCCGAAGTGTTCCCTGTTCCCTGCTTCAAAATTTGGGTGTTTTGGTTTTGAAGGTGTTGAGGGAAAAAATGATTAAGCCTCCGCCAGATAAAGCAAACACAGAACCTAAACTGGTAGTAATTATAGAGAAACCCCAGATGTCCCACCAAGAGTTAATCATCGCAGATTGAGGGTCTTGAGGGTTGTACAGTATATCAATTTGCTGACCTTTGGTATAGGCAGGTGGGTTACTGCCTGAGCTAGATTCAAATTTTGTGGGTTCTCCTTCTTTGGTGGTGAATTTGATGAGGGGATAGTAAGTATAATAGGTTTTGCTGTTTTTGGTTGAAGATCGCCTGACGAAATCTGTAACTGTACCTTGTGTTGGGATGGCTGTATTCAGAAAGGAATGTGTATCTATACTAATTTTGATCCCAAGGGCAGTACATAAGCTGCCAGCCAGGGCAAACAATGAACCATAAATAACAAAACTTTTGCTCATACAGAAATCACTTGTAAAGTAGATGTGTATATGTTGATGAAAAAAATTTTAGGTGATGGGGTGAGAAATGCGATCGCCTAATTTTTCACTTCAGCAACTAGCCGCTTTGATTGTTGTTCAGTTTGTGCGGTTGAAAATAGTACAAAAATTGATAAAATAGTTACTCTTTGCACATTTCCATTTCCCCTGTGCCTCTTATCTACCACGTAGATTTTGCGATTTTGATTAAGGATAGTGACTGTGACTAAAACTAATGCTGATTTTCTCCAATCTAGCGACCCCGTTGTATTTGATTTCATTAACGAAGAACTGCAACGGCAACGTGACCATTTAGAATTAATTGCTAGTGAAAACTTTACCTCTGCGGCGGTTCTCGCTGCTCAAGGCTCGGTATTAACTAATAAATATGCGGAAGGGTTGCCAGGTAAGCGTTATTATGGCGGCTGTGAATTTATTGATAAAATCGAGCAGGTGGCAATAGACCGCGCAAAACAGTTATTTGGTGCGGCTCATGCCAATGTACAACCCCACTCCGGCGCTCAAGCTAATTTTGCGGTGTTCTTGACTCTGCTTGAACCTGGTGATAAGTTCATGGGCATGGATTTATCTCACGGTGGGCATTTAACTCACGGTTCACCAGTGAATGTTTCTGGTAAATGGTTTCAAGTTTGTCACTATGGGGTGAGCAAGGAAACCGAAGAAATTGATTATGATCAAGTGCGAGATTTAGCGCTAAAAGAACGCCCGAAATTAATTATTTGCGGTTATTCTGCTTACCCGAAAATTATTGATTTTGCTAAATTCCGCAGTATTGCCGATGAAGTGGGAGCTTATTTATTAGCGGATATTGCCCATATTGCCGGTTTAGTAGCAACTGGTCATCATCCTAGCCCCATTCCTTATTGTGATGTAGTCACCACAACTACTCATAAAACCTTGCGGGGTCCTCGTGGTGGTTTGATTTTAACCCGTGATGCTGAGTTGGGTAAAAAGTTAGATAAGTCTGTTTTCCCTGGTACTCAAGGCGGACCCTTGGAACACGTCATCGCAGGTAAGGCTGTAGCTTTTGGGGAAGCGCTGAAACCAGAATTTTCTGCTTATTCTGCCCAAGTGATTGAAAATGCTCGCGCTTTGGCTAACCAATTACAGGAACGGGGTTTGAAGTTGGTGGCTAATGGCACAGAAAATCATTTAATGTTAGTAGATTTGCGGTCTGTGGGGATGACTGGGAAGAAGGCCGACCAGTTAATGAGTAGCGTCAATATCACCACTAATAAAAATACTGTACCTTTTGACCCGGAATCACCTTTTGTTACCAGTGGTTTAAGATTGGGTTCGCCTGCGATGACTACCAGAGGGTTAGGGGTAGAAGATTTTAGAGAGATTGGGAATATTATTAGCGATCGCCTGTTGTCCCCAGATTCCGACACAGTGGCTGAGGAATGTAAACGGAGGGTGAAAGGGTTGTGCGATCGCTTCCCCTTATATCCCCATCTCCAAATTCCCGTACCAGCCTTAGCGTAAAGGAGGCAGGAGGCAGGGGAGAAGAGGCAGGGGGGCAGGGGGCAGGGTGCAGGGGGAAAATAAGAATTAATTCTTAATTACCTGTTGCCTATTGCCTGTTGCCTATTGCCTATTGCCTGTTCCCTGTTCCCTGTTCCCTGTTCCCTGTTCCCTGTTCCCTAATGACTTTTCCCGTACTCCCTCAATATTTTTGATGCTCATCAACAGATAAAGTAAAAACAGTATCTTTTAACCTAACCAGATGAGCGCAGAAATAATTTGTGTCGGTACAGAACTTTTACTTGGCGACATTCTCAACAGTAACTCTCAATATCTTGCCCAACAACTAGCACAGTTAGGCATTCCCCATTACTATCAAACCGTCGTTGGGGATAACGTCGAGAGATTAAAACAAGTCATTGAAATAGCCGCTTCCAGAGTGCAAATTCTCATTTTCACAGGTGGACTCGGACCCACACCAGATGATTTAACCTGTGAAACCATTGCCGACTTTTTTGGCGCTCCCTTAATCGAACGTGCTGATATAGTCGAAGATATCACCCAAAAATTTGCCCAACGGGGACGGGTAATGTCACCCAGCAACCGCAAACAAGCTTTAATTCCCCAAGGTGCAGAAATTTTACCTAACCCCACAGGTACAGCCCCCGGTATTATTTGGCAACCCCGTCCTAATTTAACTATTCTCACTTTTCCCGGTGTTCCCAGTGAAATGCACAAAATGTGGGAAGAAACCGCCATTCCTTTTCTCAAAAGTCAAGGTTGGGGACAAGAAATAATTCATAGTCGTAGTTTAAAGTTTTGGGGAATTGGTGAATCAGCATTAGCAGAAAAAGTTAGCTCTTATTTGAATTTACCTAATCCTACAGTCGCCCCTTATGCCGGTAAGGGAGAAGTGAGATTAAGAATTTCCGCAAAAGCCGCTAATACAGAAATAGCAGAAGAATTAATCGCTCCAATTGAAAAGCAAATTAAAGAAATTGCCGGTTTAGATTATTACGGTTCAGATCATCAAACCTTAGCCGTCGTAGTCGGTGAATTATTGAAAAAAGCCGGAGAAACTGTAGCCGTAGCCGAATCTTGTACAGGTGGTGGACTAGGGCAAATGTTAACAGAAATTTCCGGTAGTTCTGAGTATTTTTGGGGTGGGGTAATTTCCTATGATAATTCAGTAAAAGTAAATTTATTAGGAGTTAACCCCACAGACTTAGAGAAATTTGGTGCAGTCAGCGCAACCGTAGCCGAACAAATGGCTTTAGGAGTAAAAAATCGCCTCGCTACCACCTGGGGATTAAGTATCACTGGCATTGCAGGACCCACAGGAGGAACTGAAACCAAGCCAGTTGGTTTAGTATACATCGGTTTAGCCGGACCAGGTGAAGAAGTAGCCAGTTTTGAATATCATTTTGGAGCGATACAACAAAGGTTTTTAATTCGTCATTTAAGTGCCTGTGCTGCTTTAGATAATTTACGCCGAAAATTGTTAACAAGGTAAGTATATAAGTTGTTGTGCAAAATTAATTTCCTACGTGTTGCAAGGGAACAGGGAACAGGGAACAGGGAAATAAGTTGAGTAATTAATTCTGCCTAATTACTTAAAAATTTTTGTAGAGACGTTCCATGGAACGTCTCTACATCTCAATGTACAATGTATTTAAAAAATTTACCTAACAGGTGGTTTTGAACGTTGTTGCTGATAAAAATTAACTACTTTTTGCACATAAGCAGCAGTAAAACCACGGTCACAACCTTTATAACTTCCTGTCATCCACCAACAACCAACACCACGCACTGCGGCAATTTCATTATTATTTGTAGCCTGCAATTGTTGGTTTAATTCTCTACGCACAATACAGGATACAACTTGACGAGCTAAGTTTTGGTCATTTTCAAATTGTGTCGGTGTCACTTCTTTTTTGAGACAAAATCTTGACCAACCTCTGAGAGTTTCTGGTTTCACTTGCCAGGCGCTATAAAGTCCATCATTTGGATTTTTGGTTTGTGGTGCGGCTTTTCGCAGTGCTTCCACCATTGCTGCTACTTGGTTATCACTAACTTTTTGCTGTGCTTGAGCTAACAATGGATTTGAAAACAGTCCCAAGCTAACAACCACTGCACCAATTAATAATCGCATAAGGTTTTCCCTCTTGACTCGGACTTAATATTTTTCAATCAGAATTTAACATAATTTAATGTTTATGTTTCACGAATTTTACTAAATTTTATAACTTTTTAAAAGTAATTCCCTATATTGACTTAAAATAGAGCATATATGTTCCTAAACATAAAAATAAATTTTTGCCAACCTCCTATAGATAGTTGATTTTTTATATTTTTTCCAAGTTTATTTTGCTATTTGTGTATGATGACATGGACTGCTGATCTAGTTTAGATAAACTAGGGATCATTGTGATTAAAATTTTTATTTTTCTGGTTGAATTTTTCTCAAAGTTTGTTTTAATCCTCACAAACTAATTCCTATAAAAGCTGATACAATCTTTTTGATTGTTAGGTTTTATTTTGACTGAAATTATTTTGGTTAATTTATGTATCAAACACTACCAGAAAAATATAATTTCCTCAATCGCTTTTATCAACTAACTGTAATCAATATCCTCTCAGGAATTATGGTTCCTTTGGCTGGTTTAGTTGATATTGCTTTTTTGGGACATTTGGCAGAAATTCGACATTTAGCTGGAGTGATTCTAGCCACGATTTTATTTGATTATCTTTATCGGGTTTTAAAGTTTGTTCGTTCTGCTACTAATAGTATGACGGCTCAAGCTGTGGGTAGAGATGATACTAAGGCAATGTTATTAGTAGGAATTAGAAATGGTTTAGTTGCTTTGGGAATAGCAGCAGTAATTTTAATTTTGCAGTATCCTATTAGAGAAATAGGATTTACTTTATTAAGTGCTAGTTCAGAAGTAAAAAATGCAGGTGCAGCTTATTTTGATGGAAGAATTTGGGGCGCACCGGCGGTTTTATTTAATTATGTTTTAATTGGTTGGTTTTTTGGCAGAGAAAAAAATCATTATGTGTTAATCATGTCTATAGTTGGGAATTTAACTAATGTGATTCTTGATTATCTCATGATTATGCAGTGGGGTTGGCAAAGTTACGGGGCTGGTTTAGCTACGGCTATTAGTCAATATTTGGCTTTATTCACTGGGTTGGTATTTGCATTTTTAAATATGCCTTGGTCAGATTTACCAGCAGCATTAAAAAATGTTTTTGATTGGCCCGCTATTAAAGCTACTTTTGCTCTGAATGGTAATATTTTGGTGAGGTATTTAGCTTTTATTACGGCTTTAGCTATTTTTACTAATTTAAGTTCGACAATGGGAACGCAAGTTTTAGCAGAAAATGGCTTGTTATTGCAAATTGTGACTTTGAGTGTGTTTGTAATTCAAGGTGTGGGTAATGCTACTCAAAGTTTGACGGGAAATTTTAAAGGGAAGGGTGATTTTCACAAGTTAATACCATTAATTCAAGTGGCCAGTGGTACAAGTTTATTGTGTGTTTTACCTTTGGCTGTGGTTTCAATGTTATTTCCACAAACTATATTTGGTTTATTAACTGATCATACAGAAGTGACGGAAAATATTAATATTTATGTAAATTGGTTATTACCTGTTTTGAGTTTAGCAGCGATCGCCTTTATGCTCGAAGGTTATTTTATCGGGTTAGCCGCAGGTTCAGCCATCAGTAAATCAGCCTTAACCGCTTTATTCCTGGGTTTCGTACCTTTAGCCAGTATCGCTTGGTATCTCCACAGTAATCATTTTTTATGGTTAGCTTTATCATTTTACATGGTTAGCAGCATATTTGTTTTAGTCATCCAGCTACCCAAAACTTTCCAAAACCTCAAGTTAGCGCCTGAAAAACTCAAGCAAAGTATAAATACATAATTGATGAGATTGACTGAGTAGCAATGGCGTTTAGATGTATCAGTTATTCTGGGAGTGGTTGCAATGGCGAAACATCCAGGGTAGCTGAACACGTCCAGTTAGAACTTCATCATTGCTCATCCTCAATATCATCAGGTGTTAGTAGTGCTTGTGAGCTATGACGCACATAAAGCACGTAAACTGTATCATCACGAATTGCGAACAAAATACGATAAATATTTTTTGACTTCCCATAGAGAAGTTGACTTACTTCCCCAGAAAATACTTCATGTTCTAAAGCCAGCGCACAGCGACGGGGTTTTTCTTGAAGAGATGCGATCGCATTCATCAAACCTCTAAACCATTGGTCTGCATAAGCTGGATTGTAATCTCTCAACCACAAATACACAGACTCGATTTGAGTATCTGCTGTCTTGGTGATTCTAACTTGAAATGCCATATTTTTGCTGCATTTCCTGTAAAAATTCATTAACAGGTCTTGTTCTCCCTGCGTCTATATCCTCTAACCCTTTTTTGATTCCTGCTATTGTTTCCAACTGTTCCAATAGTTCTAAAAGCTTTTGGTATGATTGTGCATCTTGAACCACTAACTCTGCTTTACCATTCACCGTTAAAACTACAGGATTTCCTGTTTGCTTCATTTGCTGGATAAATTCAGCCGTGTTGCGTTTAAAGCTGGAAAGTGAGTGAATATCTCGAATAATGTTCAGCATAAGTTTGAGTGTACATCTAATTTGCACTAAATTTAATGCTAACAAATTTTACCCTAATTCTCACTAAATCCGGCTAGTGCCAGAAGGCAGAAAGCATAAGGCAGGAGATAAGAAAGTTGATTTAACTGGTGTTTCAACCTTTTTTTCACCTAAATAGTTATTTATGCCAAGCTGCATTAGCTGTGCTGATTTTTTTGCTGTTGCACCCACTCTCTAAATTGTTGTCTTATTACACTAGAATCTTCTATTTCACTTAATTCTAAAAACTGTAAAATTCCTTCAATTATAGGTATATCAACAAATATGGTGCTGTTTTCGGATTTTAAATACTCGCCATTACTTAAAACAAAAATCTGTAATTTGCCGTTGTCATAACACCATAACTCAGGTACACCTAACGCTACATAAGTAGAAATTTGAGTTTTGGAAGTTAAATCTATTTCAATTGCTAAGTCTGGTGGTGGGTCAATTGCTAAATTAATTCTTTTTTTTCCTATCATTGAACTTATGTTTTTAATATAAAAACAAATATCAGGTTCAATTCCTGCAAACATTTCTTGATTTTTAAAAGTTGTCGAACCGTAAGAACGCCAGCGAAATTTCAACTCATCTAGTAATATCTTAACCATTTCACCGATTAATTCTTTAATAACTTCATGTTCTGGTAAAGGCATCCTAATTTCTAACACTCCTCGATAATAACTAACTCTAGAACCCCGATGTTCTCCTAATTCTTCTAACAGAATTTCAAATTCATGCCAATTGATATCATGAAAAATTAAATTTTGACCTGGTTGTAGTTCTATCTGGTTTAATTTCACTGTAAAAACCATTTTTTCCTCCATTATTATTGGTGGTTATAATATTTTTGCCGCATTTCTTGTAAAAATTCATTAACAGTTCTTGTTCTCCCTGCGTCTATATCGTCCAACCCCTTTCTTATTCCTACCAATACTTCGGATTTTTTTCAAAACCAGCTAGACTACCAACGGTAGAATCAGGGTAACAGGCTTTTTAATTGGAATAGTGACTAACGGAAAATGAATGGTTTCAAGCTTTCTCTCAAAAACTGTCCAAACTATTTATCTACAACAAAACAGCAAGTGTAAAAACCTGCCTTTTTTCTTTTAGTTAATTTAGTTTAAAATTCTATACTCATAAAGTCAATTTGAGATACTATACCCTCCTTGATTTGCAATTTAATTACTTTTTCTCCTGATGTAGTTATTACTAACCCTGCCGTAATTCCATCTCTCATAGTTACGAATAATTTATAACCATTTGTCCTCGCATATTCATTAGCTTCAACTTCAGTTTTCCCAATTAAATCTGACTCTCTAGCAAACATAGAACAACATCATTCTTTTTGCCAATTTAATTTTAGCAATACTTCAGACATTTTTCAAAACCAGCTACACTACCAACGGTGGTATGTGTAGGGTGGGAATTTTCGGTAAAACACTGAGTAGAAGCGGAAAGTTTTCGGAGATGCCCACCTCAGTATTTTTCAAAAATCAAACAGAAATGCTATATTTAATACTTATTTAATAATTCTAATTGTATATATAAATATATTTTATCAATACAAAGAATCATAAGGCACTTGCAGGATTGTTCACATTTTGTTACAAAAGTACAAGAAACTTCGAGAGACACAAAGCCAAATGTTCGGCGGACTTACTGGTTTAAAAGATCCCAAGGGTACAGATTGGGGGGAGCAAATGCTCAATGCAGTTGCTGGCCAAACGATTCGCCATCTGTTTACCCAAAGCGAGTCAGTAGAAGTCTTTGTACGCTGCTACCCCTCTAGCAAGCTGTTACAAGGTAGTATTGACAGCTTCAAAATGAGTGGACGAGGTTTAGTGATCAGAAGAGATTTTTGTGTTGAGGAAATGTCTTTTGAAACTGATGCTGTATCTATTGATTTTGCTTCGGTTTTAAGCGGTAAACTCAACCTGAAACAACCTACGCAGGCAGTAGCGCAGGTAATTTTATCAGAAACAGGAATTAATCAAGCTTTTACAGCAGAATTAGTGAAAAAGCGCTTGTTGAATTTATCTGAACCAACTTTAACTGCTATATCTGGTGGTGAGCCAGTTTCATTTACAGATGTACAATTACAATTATTGCCACAAAATCGGATACAGTTAGCAGCTAAAGCGGATATTAATAATGGTGAACCTATACCTTTGAGTATGACCATGAGTATAGGGATTGAAAAACGTCGTCGTATTTCTTTTAAAGAACCACAGATTGAACTTGATTTAATTCCAGAAAATCAGCGTGAACTTTCCCAGACTTTGAGTGTGGCACTGGCGGAAATTTTAGATAATATGGTTGATTTGGATCGGTTTGATTTAGATGGGGTGAAAATGCGGCTAAACCGTTTAGAAACAGAGGGAGAAAGGTTAATTTTTAGCGGTTATGCAGAAATTGAGCGTATTCCTCGCCAGTCATGAGGAATTGTACTGTTTCACTTTAAGGTTGATACAAATAGGCCGCAGGGGGCAGGGAGCAGGGAGCAGGGGGGAAAGAGGCAGGGGGGCAGGG
>DATGXB010000190.1:0-19202 GCA_035299225.1 Nostocaceae cyanobacterium
GCAGGAGGCAGGAGGCAGGAGGCAGGAGGCAGGAGGCAGGGGGCAGGGAGCAGGGGGCAGGGAGAGGGGGGCAGGGTTTTGATGAGTCCTAGTCTTGAAAGACCGAATTCAGAACTAGAAACGTCGAGCTTTTTTCTCGAAAGTCCGAGTTCAGAACTAGAAACGTCAAGCTTTTTTCTTGAAAGACCGAGTTCAGAACTAGAAACGTCAAGCTTTTTTCTCGAAACATCAAGAAAATAACTCAAAACTTAACCACAGATTTCTATTTTTCCCCCCTGCCTCTTTCCCCCCTGCCTCTTTCCCTCATGGTGTGGGCAGTGTTGGTTTAATGTTTCTGGCTTTATAGAAGGTTTCTAAACTATGGCGATCGCCTACAAATCGCCAATGCCAGGGCTCATAACTGACTCCTTGGGGGTTATTTTGGGGAAATGATAGTTCAAAACTATACCGGGCAGCATTGGTCTGTAACCACTGATAAGCTCTGGTTTTCTCAAAATCAACTCGTAAATTTGTGGCTGGTACTGACCCATCACCAACATCTACTGCATAACCAGTATGATGTTCACTATGGCCAGGGGGTGCACTTAAGGCTGCTCTTTGGGCTGGGGTTTGATTCCGGGCTGCACCGACATCAAAAAATAATTGATTTTGCTGCTGTACCGAGCGAAAGCCGGAAATCGGGACTATATTTACCCCTTCCCGTCGTGCGGCTTGGGTCATTTCCTGAAACTTGGCTGCTGCGGCTTTTCGCATTCTGATCTGACCATCGCCGGTAATTGGTGCTAGTTCTGATTCTGGCGCTTCCTCATAAGCTAAATGTCCTAATACGGCATTATTGCTATTTTGATTGTTGACAGAATCACTATTTAATGCTTTATCCTGTGAGGGTGTAGGACTGGTTGATGTAGGTTGAGAGTTAACGTTATTTTTTGGGGCAATAACAAACAACCACACCAGGCCAATAACAAGCAGAACAAAAGCCCCTAATCCACCCATCAGCAAAATTTTTGGCGATCGCCTCCCCTGCAAATCAGAGTCAGGAGTATCGCGCAAAGCTGCTGGAATATCATCACTGGCTTCAGTTGATGAGTTGGGCGGTTTTCCAGAAAACTCCGACTTATTCAAGTCCCCTCTCCTGCTTGTCTTCAATCATTACTACAAATTCTAGACGGGAAGCGAGTAAAAATAATAAGTATCATTTTACATTTTCTAATCTTAGGTATATATAACTTTGAGCAATCTTTTAGAACTATACGCCAAACTAGGAGGATTAATCCTAGTAGGAATAATTTTAGGTTGGAAGTTACCCGCCACAGCCCCGACCCTGGTAGGTCAATTTCTGTTTTGGGTAGGAGTACCGATAACTATAGTATCTTTTTTGCGACAGACGGATTTATCGGGACAGATTTGGATTGCACCAGCGATCGCACATCTAGCCATTTTCTTAGGAGTGGTTTTAGCTTGGTTAGCTATCCAAAGTCAAGCCTATTTAACCAAATCTACCCTACCACCAGCCACAAAAGGTAGTTTTATTTTAGCCTCTATGGTCGGTAATACAGGCTATCTTGGCTTTCCCGTCACTTTAGCTATGGTTGGTCAAGAATACTTTGCCTGGGCGCTATTCTACGATTTATTAGGTTCACTATTTGGCGCTTATGGCTTCGGTGTAATTTTAGCAGCCCGCTTTGGTAATACAGGCGCAAATTACCAAGATTTAGCCAAAGCAATTATGATTAACCCCGCTTTGTGGAGTTTTGGTTTTGGGTTACTATTTCGCCAAGTTAGCATTGCCCCAATTTGGGAATTTACTCTAGAAATATTAGCTTGGATAGCCCTTAGTTTATCTCTAATTTTAATCGGAATGCGACTTTCCCGCCTCAATTCTTGGCAGAGAATACCACAAGTGGGTAGTAGTTTGTTAATTAAAATGTTAATAGTTCCCCTAATTGTAATCCCTATTTTACCACTTTTAGGCGTGACTGGTGAAGCTGCCAAAGTTGTGGTTTTACAAATGGCTATGCCGCCAGCTTTTGGTACTCTAGTATTAGCAGAAACTTTTAATTTAGACCGTGACTTAGCTGTCACCTCTTTAGCTTTGGGAGTAGTAATTTTCTTGTTTACCTTGCCTTTATGGTTGTGGCTATTCTAATTTTTTATTAAGTAATTAAGCAGAATTAATTACCCAAACTTTTTTCCTGTTGCCTGTTGCCTGACTCCACGTAGGAAATTAATTTTGCACAACTACTTATCTCATGTATACCCATAGAGACACAGCAACTTTTCAGTTTCACCACCATATTTTTAACACCGTTCCCTACTTTGTATTAAACTGGTTCTAAGCAGAAAATCATAACTCCTGGTAATCCATTCACCCAAATAAATAAATTTTGTTTACTTAAGTCTAAGTCAATAGCATAAGCTTCTATTTCATGGGGAGAATTTTCTGCATCTTTGTATTTAAGCAAAGTGGTTGATAGACCAATTTCTAAACTTGGTTCACTGATTTTAAATTTGCTTGGCAGGTCAATTTTATCTGGTTGCCATTCAGCTATACTAGTAGTTTCTATATTTTCAACATGATATTTTCTCACAAATTTATGATCTAAATTTTTCCACCATTCAGTAATAATCTGTGATTGTTTCTGATATTTTTCTGTACTATCACAAGACCAACGAATAGAATTTTCACTATAATTTATCGCTGCTGTAACTTTTTCTTGCCAATTTTCATCACTTGGATTTATAGTAGTTATGCGCCCTTCAGCTTTTTTACGATCAATATAAGCATGAAAAGCCTCATTATCCTCTCGATGTGCAAGAACATAGCGACGTAATTCGTCGAGATTCATGGTTTTATAATTAGTTAAAGTCATGATTAATCCTCCAATTTATATTCTCCACTCGGTTTAATCTCAAACTCTAAATTTTCTCCAGCAATTACATATAAATTACCTGTGCGTTCATCTAGTCTAACAAGTTCTATGCTTTTACAAATGTTAGTAAGTAAGTAACAAATTCTGTAGAGTGCTTGAGCCTGTTCATTTGTTGGTTTTCTTTGCACCGTGTTTTATGTACTAATTATAGCGTGCTAATACTAATATTGTATGATACCATTAAACAAATAAAAGATGGCTCATTAAAGCTGAGAAAAAACTGATTCAGACAATTTAATCCTGTACATCCTTAAAGCCTAAAAATCCTGATGCTGACAATTATTTAACATAACTGCCCCACTCTCTCCACTAAATCAGCAGGATTGAGATGTTCATAATCTTCAAAAGGTTGATGAATCCAGGGATTATCCGGTAGATAATCAGTATAGTAATCTGGAACAATCACCGAACAGGCTTTATACCAAATTACCGCCGTGCGAATTTCCTCTATTGCAGAATTAGTGTATTGTTTTAACCAAGGGATAGTTTGTTGCAGTGTTACCCCAGAATCTACGAGGTCATCAACTAGCAAAATTTTCGTACCTAAACTATCATTAGTCATCGTCAAATGACGAGAGACAATTAAACTACCTCTTTCTTGCTTGCCAGCACCATTATAAGATGAGGTTGCTAAAATCGCTAAGGGTGTGTCATAGATTCGAGAAAGAATATCTCCAACTCTCAAACCTCCTCTAGCAAGACAAACAATCTGATCAAATTTCCATTCTGATTGGTAAATTTTAGCGGCTAATTGCTCAATTTTGTAGTGATAATCTGACCAGGAAATGTAAAGGTCTGACATAAGCTTAAGGCAAGTAATTGATAGAGGATAGTAAAAATCAACATCAAAGTATTATTTTAATATGAGTGTGAGTTGTTATGGAAGATTTACCCCCAAATTCTATTAGTGAAAAAATAGATTTTAAAACTAAATTAGCTTATGGGGCTGGAGATTTAGGACCAGCGATTACAGCCAATATTGCTATATTCTACTTACTGGTTTTCTTTACTAATGTGGCTGGCATTCCCGCAGGTTTAGCCGGTAGCATTTTATTAGTGGGTAAAATTTGGGATGGAGTTAATGATCCTGTTGTTGGTGTATTAACTGATAAAACCAAATCTAAACGCTGGGGTCGGCGCTTACCCTGGTTAGTTTATGGGGCTGTACCTTTTGGGTTGTTCTTTTTCTTACAGTGGATTGTGCCGCAATTTAGCAGTGATCCGCAAACTAATGTCTGGGCTTTATTTTGGTACTATGTGGTTATTGGTTTAATTTCCCAGGTGTTTTACACAGTGGTAAATTTACCTTACACAGCCATGACACCGGAATTAACCCAAGATTATGATGAGCGTACTAACTTAAATAGTTTTCGGTTTAGCTTTTCCATTGGTGGGAGCATTATATCACTGATTTTAGCCCAAGTGGTGTTTACAGTGATAAGCGATCGCCAACAACAATATTTAGTCTTAGCCGCAATTTGTACCATTATATCTGTAGCATCACTATATTGGTGCGCCTTTGGAGTACGCAAACGGGCTTTAGCTTGTGAAGCTAAACTCATCCAAGAAGAAATCCCCGCCGAAATTCCTTTTTTAGAACAAATAAAAATTGCTTTTAGCAATAAACCCTTTTTATTTGTCATTGCTATTTATCTCTTCTCTTGGTTAGCCTTACAAATTACAGCCAGCGTCATTCCTTATTATGCTGTGAACTATATGGAGTTAAAAGATAAAGATGTTCCCACGGTGATGATTGCTGTCCAAGGAACAGCTTTATTAATGTTATCTTTTTGGAGTCGAGTTAGTAAAAAAATTGGTAAAAAACCCGTTTATTTTCTAGGCATGACTTCCTGGATTATAGCCGCATCTGGCTTATATTTCCTCCAACCTGGACAAAATTTCTTAATGTATTTACTAGCTGTAATGGCTGGTGTTGGTGTCTCCACAGCTTATTTAATTCCCTGGTCAATGATGCCAGATGTCATCGAATTAGACCAACTAGAAACCGGACAAAGAAGAGAAGGAGTTTTTTACGGCTTCATGGTTTTATTACAAAAATTTGGTTTAGCTTTTGGTTTATTTGTAGTTGGTAATATCTTACAAAATTTCGGTTTTAAAGAAGCTTTACCCGGACAACCATTACCCATCCAACCAGAATCAGCATTATTAGCTATTCGTTACACCGTCGGGCCAATACCAGTGGTTTGTCTAATTTTGGGCATAGTTTTAACTTATTTTTATCCCATTACCAAGGAAAAACACGCCGAGATTATGTTAAAACTACAAGCAAGAAGGGAAAAATTAGAAGAGTAAATCATATAGAAATCATAAATTATTCGTGAAAAAATTTTAAGTATGTGTAGGGTGGGCATTTTTGGGTAAAATCCTCAACAAAAACTGAAAATTGGAGAAAATGCCCACCGACCTATTTTTCAAAAATCCAATCGTAATCCTATATTTTTCCTCTTGAGTAGCGAACGGAGATAAAACAATGACGGTAAGCATACCCATCCAAGCTATAGAAATCACTCCCGGTAGCCGAATTGCTATTCATAATTTATCTTGGCAAGACTTTGAAGGACTGCTTTTAGACTTAGGAGAAAAACGTCATAACCGCATAGCTTACTATCAAGGAACACTAGAAATAATGTCTCCATTAGTATTACATGAAAGACCACATCGCATCATTGCTTACATTATTATTACAATTTTAGAAGCACAAGGACGCGACTGGGAAGATTTTGGTTCAACTACTTTTAAATATCCAGATATCGCAGGAGTTGAACCAGATACATGCTTTTATATTCAAAATGCTAATCAGGTCAAAGGATGTACTCAAATGGATTTAAGTATTTATCCTCCCCCAGACTTGGCCATTGAATGTGATGTTACTTCTAAAACTACCCTCAACGCTTACACAGTCTTGGGTGTTCCTGAAGTTTGGATTTATAGTAATAGCAATTTAAACATTTATATTCTGCAAACTGGTAAATATATAGAATCTGTTTTTAGTCCTACCTTTCCCAATTTACCCATTAAGGAACTGATTCCCCAACTGACACAAAAAGCAATTAATGACGGAACAAGTCAAATGCTGCGAGAACTCAAAAACTTATTACGTCAGTTTAAAATATTAGAATAAAACTAGGATTTCCATCTAGCGAACATAACCCAAAAATACCGCAATCCAACCAACAATAGCACCACCTAAAACTAACCAAGCTGCATTCATCCGATAACGGATAATTAAAAAGGCAGAAATTAGGGTAATTACTAAAGCTAAAACATCAATTTTAGGTAAATTTAAAGTAGCAATTCCTAAATTAATTGTTGCGACTACCATTAAAGCTAAAGCACTCACATTTACCGCATCTAAAAAATATTTTGTCCAAGGGGAAGACCGTAAACGGGGAATAATTGGATTGAGAATTGCGACAAAGAAAAACGAAGGTAAGAAAATTCCTACAGTAGAGACAATAGCACCAGGTAAACCAGCAAGAATATAGCCGATAAAGGTAGCTGTAGATAAGACGGGTCCGGGAGTAAATTGACCAATAGCGATCGCATCTAACAATTGTTGTTGAGTTAACCAACCATATTCCTCCACCAAACCCCCTTGTAAAAAGGCTACCAATAAATAACCACCACCAAATAAAAAGCTTCCCACTTTCAGAAAAAACAATCCTAAATCCCACAATGGAACAGATACACTATTAACAGTTGTATTAACCGCTACCGCTTGCCAAGTTGCACTGGTAGTTAAACCAGCAATTAATAAATTTGTAGAATTACCCTGGTTATGTCGAAAGCGTAACCACAGCATCCCTACAAATCCACCTAACAATAAAATAATAACTTCGTTAATTTGTAATGTATAATTTACCAACCCCACAATTACCCCAATTATAAGTAATTGTCTTGTTTTCACAGCCTTTTTAGTTAAACTCCATAAAGCATTAATAATTACTGCTAAAACCGCCGGTTTAATACCATATAATAAAGGGTAAACTTGAGGTAAAGTTCCATAATTAACATACACCCAAGCAAATAAACCAGTAATTAAAACCGCAGGTAAAATAAAAGATATTCCCGCTACTATTAACCCTAACCATCCCCCATATATAAACCCAATATGAATAGCCATTTCTGTAGAATTAGGGCCAGGAATAAGATTAGTAGCACCTAATAAATCTAAAAAATGTTCTCTGGTAATCCACTGACGACGTTTTACCACCTCATCTTCAATCATCGCAATGTGAGCAACAGGCCCACCAAAACCTATCACACCCATTTTTAAAAAAAGTCGAGCAATTTCACCTAAACGACTGCAAGATAAGTTATTCATTTTTTCTGGGTTGGGACTAACAAAGCCTTGATTCATATCATAGCATTATTTTACTACCTTACTACTTTTGCAAACAGATTTACAAGTCTTTTAGATTAATAAAAGATTGTCTAAAAGTTAAGAAAATATAGGATTACTATTTGATTTTTGAAATATACGTAGGGTGGGCATTTCCAAACATAATTCACTTTTATTGAGAAGTTAACTCATAAATGCCCACCTTGTAAATATCTAAGTTTTTTCACCAATTATTTAGTATTCCTATAGTAATTTGTTAGTATTGAGATAAAATCATTTACCCAACCTTTTTAAGCTGCCAAAATTTGTTCAACAGTAATATTTAATTCTGGCAAAGTTTTTGATACAATTTTTTCTGTACCACGAAAAACCGTAGATTGATAAACTCCTTGTTCATCTAAAAGGTAAACAAAAACTGTCGGTACTTTAGGATTACCCAAATAATTACGGCTACCTATGGCTAAATAGTCTACAATCCAATATTCAGGTATACCCAACCGTTGATATTCATCCAGTTTATCAATATAGTCATCTTCCCAATTAGTTGATACTACTTCTACAGCTAACTGTAGCGGTTCAACAAAGGCACTATAAGCAAAAGGGTTAGAATCCCATAATGTTTTATCTACAACACTAACATCAGGAAACCGACCTTGTTCTTTGTTATTTGCGGTAACAGTTCTAATCATGATTCTACCAGAAACACGATATTTGAGATTAAGCCGTTCAACCTCTCTATCTAATTTCCTGGTAATAAAATCAGCTACATTATCATGTTTTCTAATTGGTAATATTTGCATGATTTCTCCATTTACAAGTTCATAGCGGCCTTCTTCGTCAGGAAGTTGCTGTATAAATTGGTCAAAAGTAAGGCTTTGTTGGGGTTTATTTACTGCTAATATCATGACTGATAATATATCAAGGGTTATATTCTGATGATACTGATCAAAAACTCTAGCATTCCTATTTGATTTTTGAAAAAGAGGTCGGTGGGCATTTCCTACAGTTTTCTGCATCTGTTCAGTGTTTTAGCAAAAATGCCCACCCTACACATACAGAAAAAGAGGTCGGTGGGCATTTCCTACAATTTTCTGCATCTGTTCAGTGTTTTAGCAAAAATGCCCACCCTACACATACAAGGAAAGTTTTAGGTGTTCACAGGGTAATTTATCCCAGATAAGGGTATTGTAGAGGTTTTATTTTTAATAATTCTATCCAGTATTGTATAGCGTTATTTTTGGTGGTTTCAAAATCACGCTGTTTGTGAACTCTCAGGATTTCGTAGATAAAATATGTCAGTTTAATAGCTGTGATTAAATGTATAAAACCTACGGCTTTAAAATGTTGTAAAAACAGATTTAAGATAATTCGTATTTTTTTTCGATGACGGAAATACATCCACCATTTTATTTGATGATTAGCAATACTTTTTTGATAAAATAATATCATTTCTGCTTGCATTAATTTATTTTTGGCTTGATGATAAAATTGCATTTCTTGATCATAATTTCCGGCTTTATCAGCTAAATCTGCATCATCAGCTAATTGATAAGCTTCGCTAATTAGTTTACCTGCGGTTTCGGCTTGTTCTTGACTATAGCCAAGATGAATATAAATTGCGGTCGCGGCTGATGCTAATTCTGCAAATTTTTCAGCATCATGTAACCAATATATTTGTGCTTGAATTTCTCCTAATTTAGATGCTAAATTCTCATTCATGTTTGATTTCTTTGTCTACTAAAATTCACAGGTAAATACTGATTGAACTGGACATTTATTTAATTTAACTGAATTATCTTGAATGTAAAGATACTGCAATAATCTTAATTTAGATATAGGTTGAAAATTTCTGATTTGGTTTTGCCGGAGATTAAGTTCAGTTAAATTTGTCAAATTAGATAAAGGACGAATATCACTGATTTGATTGTAGCTAAGTTCGAGTTTCTCTAAATCAGTTAAATTTGCTAAGGGTTGAATATCATTAATTTGATTTTTGCCAAGTGATAGTTCAGTTAAATTAGTTAAATTAGATAAAGGTTGAATATCATTGATTTGATTTTTGGGAAGAATAAGTTTAGATAAGTTAGTTAAATTAGACAATGGTTCAACATTGCTAATGTTATTATTATGTATAGAAAGAAAAGTTAAACTATTTAATTTGGATAAAGGTTGAATATCGCTGATTTGATTAAGTCCAAGGGAAATTTCAGTTAAATTTGTCAAGTTAGATAAAGGACGAATATCACTGATTTGATTTGCAAATAAAATGAGCGACTTTAAGTTGGTCAAATTAGATAACGGTGTGATATCACTAATTTGATTAATACCAAGAAATAGCCCAGTTAAATTAGTTAAACTAGACAAAGGACTGATATCCGTAACTTTGTTGTAACCTAGATATAATCTCTTGATGTTAGTTAAACTAGACAAGGGACGGAGATCGCTGATTTCCTTTAGAATTAAATCGAGTTCAGTTAGTTGGGTGAGTTTTTGATTTGCTTGATTACAATTCTCTGTTTCCGCTACTTTTAATAATACTTCAACTGTATGTCTTGTTTCTTCTGGTAAAGAGGCTTTTTGTTCACACCATTCTGTAAAGTTTTTGGGGGTTTTTGTGGGTGCGGCGTTAACTTTTGGGGTGCAAAGTCCTAAAGTTAGTGTAAGAATAGATGCAGCAAATAAAGTTAGTTTCATAAATTTTTATCTAAGTTAAGGAAGTACAAATTCCGCATCGGCTATTTGTTAATGAGGAAAATTTTACTTTTTCAGTTGGGTTTTGAATATTTAATTAAAGAATATTTGCAATTCTTGTAAATATTATTCTGCTAAATCATCTCCCAGATGCTTCTTGATAGTTAAATAGGGATTAATTGGGCTATAATATAAAATCACAATTGCTTCATAACATCCGCTATTTGTATGACAAACTTCCCATGTTTCCAAAGTGTATGTATCCGCTTCATCTCGATTTCCTCCAAAAACATAAGCATAATAACTACCTTGTTGTTTTTGAAAATCACACTCAACATCTTTGAAGAAATTCTCTAAAGACATTCTAGTGGTACAGCCACCAGATAAGGGTAAATAGGGCGCATTTGGCATCGGTTGACTAATAGCTAAAATTGTTGGTGGTTTTCCATCCCAAGCAGAAAAAAGTGTATTATTCATAATGTTAACCCCACGGTTTAAACCTACAATCATAATATCCTTTTTTATCTGTGGGATAGGCTTTAGCGTCAGTTCCTCCATATTCTTGGGCTATTTCTTCAAATTTCTTTTCTGCTTCTTTTTGTCCTCTAGCTTTGATTGGTTCACTCTCTTCATCCGGTTGTGTTTCTGCATCTGGAAGATATTCACCAAGCTCGTTATTACTTGTTTTTTGAGGAAACCAGCCCATAAATGTTATTTTTTTAAGAAGAATATTTTTAATTTTAGCAAAAATGTGAATATTTTGAATATTAAGCAGTTGTGCAAAATTAATTTCCTACGCGGAGTTAGGGAACTCTTAACAGGGAACAGGGAACAGGAAAAGAAGTTGTGTAATTAATTCTGCCTAATTACTTACAAGCAAAATTAATTAATTAGGTTTTTAAGGATGAAGTGTAATATATCTTCATCCTTAATGGTTTAGCTTTGGTCTTTTCTTCTCCAGCCTGGTTTGACTACTTGACGACTTCTAGCAATAACTAAAGCATCGTTTTCTACGTCTTCGGTGACGGTGGAACCGGCTGCTATGTAGACATCATTACCTACGTTAATCGGGGCTACTAATACACTATTAGAACCGGTTTTGGTTCGATCGCCTATTCTAGTTCTATGCTTCCTCACTCCATCATAGTTCGCGGTAATTGTTCCTGCACCAATATTAACTTGATTGCCGGCGGTGGTATCTCCTAAATATGATAAGTGTGCCACGTTTGTGCGATCGCCTAATTGACTATTTTTCAATTCTACAAAGTTACCAATTCTACAACCTGTTCCCACTTCCACATGACCTCGTAAATGTGCAAAAGGTCCCACACGGGTTTCTGCTTGAATTACGCTGTCTGTAACTACCGAATACTGCACCGTCACGTTTTCCCCAATCTGGCTATTTTCAATCAAGCTACCGGGGCCAATTTTTGCACCAGCTTGAATCAAGGTTTTGCCTCTTAAATGGGTTTGGGGTTCAATAATGACATCTGGTTCTAATTCTACCGTTTCATCAATAGTTACACTTTTGGGGTCCGTAATGGTAACACCTGCCAAAAGCCATTTTTCCTTGATTCTCTGTTGTAAAATTTCGTAAGCTGTAGCCAGTTGCAGGCGGTCATTTATACCTAATATTTCTTGCTCATCTAGTAAATTTACTGCCATCACTTTCCCTACCTGGGTGACAGCATCAGTCAAATAGTATTCTTTTTGAGCGTTGTTAGCTTGTAAGTTAGGTAACACTTGGGCTAAATCTGGCCAACGGAAGCAGTAAATCCCGGCATTTACACAGTTATTTTGTCTTTGCTGCGGTGTACAATCTTTATCTTCGATAATTTGTTGTACTATCCCTGCATCATCACAAAAAACACGTCCGTAACCTTTGGGATTTGGTAAATGAGCCGTTAAAATTGTAGCGGCATTTTGATTTGCTTGATGAGTTTCTAAAAGGTTTTTTAAGGTTTCGCTGCGTAGTAATGGTACATCACCATTAAGTACCAGTAAATCCCCTGTATATCCTTGTAAATGGGGTAGTAATTGTTGGATGGCGTGGCCAGTACCTAGTTGTACATTTTGTTCTACAAATTCTAACCCAGAAATGCCATTGAGGGCAGATTTTACTTCTTCACCTTGATAACCCACAATCACCATCCGCCGAGACGGATTAAGAGGTTCAGCACTTTCAATTACTCGTTCAACTAAAGATTTTCCACCTAAAGAATGTAATACTTTTGGCAGGTTGGATTTCATCCTTGTTCCTTTTCCTGCCGCTAAAATTGCTACAACAACCATAATTTACTATCTCAGCTGTAAGTGAGGAGGGGCAGAGGGGCAGAGGGGCAGAGGGGCAGAGGGGCAGAGGAAGATAAATAAATTTCTCTTTCATCTTCTTCATCTTTCCTGTTCCCTTTTTCCTTCTCCTGTTCCCCCATTTCCTTTGCTTTAGGTTCAAATCATATCAGCTTAACAGGCCATGATACAGGCGAATAAATTCTGTAAATTGTTGTACTAGTTGGGGATTTCGCCAACCGGCTGCGGTTTCTTTCTCTATGATAGCGATCGCTTCTTGGGGAGTAAAGGCTTTTTTGTATGGTCTTTCGCTGGTTAAGGCATCATAAATATCCAATAGTTGGAATACTTGCGCTAAATAAGGAATATTCTCTCCTACTAACCCATCAGGATAGCCTGAACCGTCCCAGCGTTCATGATGATGGCGAATAATCGGCAATACACCTTGCATACTACTCACAGGCCGACAAATTTCTTCACCAATGATAACGTGATGTTTCATGATTTCCCATTCTTCTTGGGTCAGCTGGCCTTTTTTCAGTAACACCGCATCAGGAATACCCACTTTCCCAATATCGTGAAGATAACCACCCCATTTCAAATCACGTATTTGTTGGGTCGAAAGTTGCAGGTATTGACCAAAGGCTTGCCCTAATTTTACTAATCTTTCACAATGGTCGCCTGTGTTGGGATCACGACTTTCTACAGCTTTGGCAATAGATAAAAGTAGGCTACCCGCTTGTTCTAATTCTTTTTGTAGGTGTTTTTGTTGTAATAATAACTTGACACGAGTTGCTAGTTCTAGATAATCAAAGGGTTTGATTAAAAAATCATCTGCACCCGCTTCCATTCTCCAAGAATGCGATCGCCCCTCATTTAATCTAGTCATTACTAATATGGGAATACGGCTAGTTTGCTGATTCTGTTTAAGTAATTGGCACACTTGCAAACCATCTATTCTCGATATGTTGGCATCCATTAACACCAAATCTGGTTGTTTTTTATTGACTAACTCTATCGCTACATCTCCATTGTCCGCTTCTATCACCTCATACCCTTCCGTCGCTAAGAAACTTACAGTGTTTAAACGGCTATCAGTGTGATTCTCTACAACTAAAATTTTTGGTAAACCTAAATTGAAGCTAGAAGTTAAAACACTCCGGGTTTCTGTTGTCTTAGAAATTACTGAATCATAACTATTGGCGAATTGTGTTTCTCTTGTAGAACCTGCTTGGACTTTTTCCATGGTAGAAGCTATGTGTCTAAATTGCTTGGAAATCACAGAATTACCTCAAATCTACTAACGACAACAGACTACTAACATGATTTAAACTATTTATGTATTTTTACTGGATAAACTAAGTATTTAAAAAGACTTGTCTTAGTTAATTAAGCTGAGAATTTATAAAATTAGTAGTGCAGTTACAACCGTAATTTGTCAGTATGTGAAGAATTATTGCATATACATTAAGATAAATAAAGTTTTTTTCATATTTTTTTGATTTACGTTAAATGAATAAGTATTTTTTACATCTAAAATTAATAAGAATTAATACCTATTCACGTCTGAGAATTTGCTTCAACTACCGGAAGACAGATTTTTTGTCCCTTGATCTACTTAATGAATGTTATGTCATTTACCTGCTATATGCCAGAGATGAAATCTGAGAAGCAAGCGGTAAAAGCATAAGTAATTTGAATAAACATCAATAAAGATTAAATATCCACCTTTATACTTGATTTATTTGTTTAAGTGTGATATGCAAATCAAAATCAAGTGATCACCTTTGATTGACACACTCCCCAGCCTGAAGGCGTGGGGATTCTGGGATCAAACAGCAATTGCAGGCTTTCGCCTGTCTGACATCGCCTAACCATAAGGTTGATGCCCCAACCATTGAAATATTTATGGCGGCGTTTTCATCGCGTCCATTAACTTTCTGACATGATGGACAGCGCCACTCTCTAAGGGATAAATCTAAACTTTCTAGAACATGACCACAATGAGAACAGGTCTTACTAGACGGATACCATCGGTCTATATAAATAACTTGTTTTCCTTTTTTCTTGGCTACCCATTCTAGAATTTGCAGAAAATTCCCATAAGCTAAATCTGATATTTTCCTCCCCCAAAGTCGTTGCATTCCTTTGAGGTTTAATGTCTCAAAACATAAAATATCAAACTTATCAGTTAGTTGATGAGCCAACTTCCAAAACCAATCTCCTCTGCGGTTAGATACATCTTCGTGTCTACGGGCTAAGTTTTTTCTTGCACGTTCACAGTTATGAGAACCTTTGAATTTTCGAGAATGGTTTTGGTTGGCTTTCTTGATAGCAGTTAGGGATTTTTCCAGGAATTGCGGTGATTCAATTTTTGTCCCATCAGAGCAAGTTAGAAATGTTTTTAATCCAAAATCAAACCCCGCTATTTTACCAGTCGTTGATTTGATTTCTGGGACTGAATCATTGTCAACTACTACAACCATAAACAATTCACCCAAGGATGTGCGTTTAATGGTTACAGTCTTGACTTTCCCTTCTATTTCTCTAGATTTCCAAAACTTATAAACCCGATTCCCAATCTTGATTCTATTCCCATTCACAAACTTATATCCAGCTTGTTTGAGAGTAAATGATTTGTATTTTTTGACTTTCTTAAACCCTGGTGGTCTAACTCCTTTTTTCTGATGTTTGAAAAACAGTTGGTAGGCTTTCTCAATGCGTTGACAGATATCCTGTACTGCTTGAGAACCTACTAATTGCCAAGATGGATTACGGTTTCTTAATTTGGCGATATGACACTGTAGTTTTGTAGAACTTAAATGTTTACCCCACATTCGATAATAACGACGATGTAGAGCAATACAATGGTTATAGATGACCCCTGCGATATTAATCATACGCTTGAGGTATCTATTCCGCTTATGTTCGTACAGTTTAAACTTCAGTGTTTTCATGCCTGTGTTATAGCATAAGTCAACGAAAAGCCGTCCTAGAAGGACAGGGCTTTAAACCCATTTTTTGGTAAGTACATTGGTAGACCTTGTGGAAAAGAGCTATGAACAGTTAGCCAATTTTCTAGAAGCTTTTAGCCATCAGTGACAGAATTCAGAATTATAGATGTTAAATTTTGGCTAGAAAGTCCCGCACCTAAATTTATACTTTAGTTTCAATAATGGTGACAATAGTATTTAGGAAAAATGCGGAATCTTTTCATAAATTTATGTAGTCAAGAATACTATTCTCTTAATTTTCTGTTTTTTCTGGTTCTCTTGGGTTTATGGTGAGAATGTATCAAAATGATACAAAAATGATTGGTTAGCGAAAGCTGAAAGCCTTGATATCGCTAATTAATTAGTTTTACTTATCACTCAGATCCCAAGAGAGCCTTAATTTTCTGTTTTTTCTTCCCATCTTTTCCGCCAATGGGATGTTGGTTCTAACTGTGAGGTTTGTTGTTCTTGTTGTCGTCGTTGCAGTATAACAGCCGCAGCATCTTGTAATTGTGGGTCACGGTAAGGAATAGCTGCACGGGTCAGTAGATGTTCTTTCTCAGCAGGGGAAAGAGAGAAAGAGGAAAAATCTGTTTTTTGGGGATAAGCGGCTACTGTTCCCGGTGTACGTCTGCCGACTGGTGGCGTAGAACCAATCATTAAACCAGCGTTTAAAATGGCAACACGCACAGCCGCCGCACAGGAATAAGTAGCCAGTAAGCCATCTTTGTGCAAACAAGCTGTGACTTGTTGGATAAATTCCATAGTCCATAATTGTGGACATTTAGGGGGTGAAAAGGGATCAAGGAAAATAGCATCAGCCTGGAAACCGGATTGATGAAGTTGCTGAATAGAGTTTCTAGCATCTCCAAGGATGATTTTGGCTTTCAGGCGATCGCTTTCGTGTTGATGTTGAAAGGCCAATTCTGTCAAAATATCTGTATACTGATAATCCCAACCTGCAAAAAGTTGATGAGCGATCGCCGCTTGTGGTACATCTGGATCTAGTTCTAAGCCAATTACCTCTACATAACAGTTGGGGTTAACTTGCCAAATCCTCTCTAAAGCTGCTGCGGTATTATATCCTAAACCATAGCAAACATCTAAAATCCGTACTACCGATTTATTAGCCACTACAGCTAATTGCGTCGGTTCAACAAACTTTAAAAAACTTTCTTGTTTCGCCCCAAAATGGCTATGAAACGCCTCCCCAAACTCTGGGGAAACATAAGTAAACGAACCATCAGCCGTTAATTGTGGTATAAACTTCTCAGAATTTGACATAATTTTACTCATTCTCTTTTCCCCCCTGCCTCCTGCCTCCTGCCTCCTGCCTCCTAACCATGACTAATCAATTTATAATTTCTCCAACTTGGCTATTTCAACACCTACAAGATCCACAAATTATCATTGTAGATTGTCGTTTTTCTCTCGCTGACCCCCAATTAGGTCAACAACAATATCAAACAAGTCATATCCCAGGAGCTTATTACCTGGACTTAAACCAAGATTTATCTAGTTCTGTGGGAGAACATGGGGGTAGGCATCCTTTACCAAATATCCAGGATTTAGCTAATAAATTAGCAGCTATCGGGGTAAACTCTCAAAAAAGTTTAGTAGTGGCTTATGATGATTCCCGCTTGGCTTTTGCTTCCCGGTTGTGGTGGTTATTACGGTATCTAGGACATGATCAAGTCGCTGTTTTAGATGGTGGTTTTTCTGGTTGGCAACAAGCTGGTTATCCCGTTACAGAAGCCATTCCCCAACCTCAACAGGGTGAATTTATTCCTCATCTGCGGCCAGAATTGTTAGTAAATATTGATGATGTTAAGAATCGTAAAGATAAGCCAGAAGTTGTTTTGGTAGACTCAAGAGAAGGCGATCGCTATCGTGGTGAACGAGAACCCATTGATAAAATTGCCGGTCACATTCCCGGTGCCGTTAACTATCCTTGGCAAGAAGTCACAAATTCTACAGGCTTCATATTACCAGAAACAGAACACCGCAAACGCTGGGAAAATTTAACCACAGCTAAAGAAGTTTTCGTTTATTGTGGTTCTGGTGTAACTGCTTGTGTAAATTTACTGTCTTTAGAATTAGCAGGCATTCCCACAGGTAAACTTTACGCTGGAAGTTGGAGTGATTGGATAAGTTATAGTCATTAGGGAACAGGGAACAGGGAACAGGGAACAGGCAATAGGCAATAGGCAACAGGGAAAAGTCATTAGTTATTAATCATTAGGGAATAAAAGGAATTACTTCTTTTTTCCCCCCTGCACCCTGCCCCCTGCTCCCCTGCCTCTTCTCCCCTGCCCTCTTCTCCCCTACCTCTTCCACTCTGCACCTTCTAAAATCTGCCTAATTCTAAGTTGTAATTAACACTGAAAAACCAACCATCAAAATCAATATCAGAATCTGTGGAATCACCTAAATTAAAGCCAGTTTGCAAATTCAAGTTACTGGTTTCGGAAACACGATAATTGAGATTACCAAAAACTCGATGCCATTGGTCATAGCGATCGCTCTCTGAAAAATCCGTTAAATTTAACTGATAATTGAGGCTGGCTTGTAGAGGTTTTGCTAAATCATAGCTTAAACCAACCCACAAAGAATTGATTACTCGGCTGCGTCTTGCTGGATCAGAAAAGTTCAAACTCAGTTCATAAGCAGTATCTAACTTTAACTTATCTGTAAGCGGATCACGTCTTCCCAGAGATAACCGCACAGCATTTTCATTCAAAAAGCGATCGCCTCCTTGAAAAAACTCACTACTATTAGCATAAAATAACTGCTGATTACTAAAACGAATTTCCCCATAACTCCGCCTTGATAATTGTTGGTAAAGACTCAAATTAAATCTTAATTGGTTGTAATTAAACTCAGATTCATCTAAATAACGAATCAAATTACCATCAATTGAACCATTAATAAAAGTGCTTTTACTTAAAGGAAAATACACAGAGGATAACGTCAAACCTGAAAATATTAAACCGTCTTTTGTTGGATTATCCAATTCGGAAAAAATATTACTACTATGAAAATAACCTAAACGCGCTTTTAAAAAACCTATCGGCTTAAACTGAGTTGCTGTTAATCCCTCCGGTGGGGATATTTGTTCTAAAGGTCTAGGACGTACCCTTAAACCTAATTCTGGATCAATTTCTTCATTACTTACAGATTCAGCACTTGGTTGTTTCTCCTGATCCAAATCTGGCGATAAACTGTTAGGTTCATCAGGTAAGGGTAGTTGATTTAATTCTGGAGTGTTGGGAACAGGTGACGGTTGAGAAACATCATTAATTTGTGTATCCAATGGATCTGCAACTCTATCTGGTCGAATCTCTAATACTTCTTCAGGTCGTTTTACTCCTGTTTCAGTAATTGGTTCAGTAGTTGGTGCTGGTTGTATATCAATCTGTGAGAACTCAATAGGTAAATTTAATGTTTCACTTAAGACATCTTTCTGTCCATTAGTTTCCGTTGGTAAATTAGCAGCAAATACTCTACTTGGCAAGTAACACCATTGTCCACAACTAAACACCGACAAAATTGTCAATAAGACATATTTACATTTTTGGCTTTGCATCTTTGTAAATCTGCTCAACTTTGATTAAACTATCAAGTAAAAAGTTACAGCAGGGAACAGGGAACTCTTAACACTTGGACTGCACTCAGTGCGGTGCAGGGTTGAAAGTCTCTTGGTATAACGGTTTGTTCCGAAATTTGTACCTCATTTACCTGAAATATGCTGTAAATCCCTTAAATCAAGTCATTCTAAATTAACAGTGAATAAAAGGTGTTGCATAATTGCGGGATGAAATTGTAAAGTTCAATATTGAAAACCTTTGTCTTTGTGCCTTTGCGCCTACCGCAAGCGGAACGCCTGACGGCGAATGCGTGAGACAAAAAACATCCCACCAATCAGCAACGCCA
>DATGXB010000191.1:0-7172 GCA_035299225.1 Nostocaceae cyanobacterium
GATTCCCGCCGCACTCGCCGCCGCCGAGCCCGTGCGCTTCGACTGGTTCGAGTACACCGGCCGCGATGATGTCTTCGCCTGCCCCCTGCCCCCCTGCCCCCTTCCGGTGTGAATTTTGCCATTTCCTGATTAAGTGAATTAAGATGGACTAAACAGCACTGAGTTAATGAGTGCAAATACCGGAAGGATATATCCATGAGGGAACCAGACAGAAATTCTCAACCGTTATTTTCTCCAGAAGCCCAACCGGAAATAGAGCAAACGGGGCTAATTTGGTTAGTGGGAGCTGCGATCGCTACAATTATCTTGTGGCAAGTTCCTTTTGGTGACTATATTCTCTACCCTTTCAGCATTCTGGCCACTTGGTTTCATGAAATGGGTCACGGTTTGATGGCGTTGCTGTTGGGTGGCCATTTTCACAAATTAGAAATTTTTGCTAATGGTTCTGGTGTAGCCACTTATGCTCTACGCTCAGATTTAGGCGCTATTGGTCATGCTTTAGTTGCTGCCGGTGGTCCGATGGGCCCGCCTTTGGCTGGTGCAGCATTAATTCTTGCTTCTCGCAAATTTATTACCGCTTCTTGGAGTTTAAAAATCTTAGGCGGTTTCTTACTCGTATCAGCACTGGCTTGGGTGCGTTCTCTTTTCGGTTGGGTGGCTGTGATTTTGCTAGGTTTGGTGATTTTAGGAGTCACCTGGAAAACTCCCCGTTGGGTACAAGGTTCGACCGTCCAATTTTTAGGCGTTCAAGCTTGTGTTAGTACCTATCATCAAATGGATTATTTATTTAGTTATTCTGCTGGTCCCTTGGGACTGTCCGACACAGGACAAATGCAAAAATATTTATTATTACCTTATTGGTTTTGGGGTGGTTTAATGGCTATAGCTTCTTTAGCAATTTTAGCCCAAAGTCTACGTGTTGCTTATCGTTCTGAGTAGATGACAAGAACTTTTTCCGTCTTACTCAACGAATTAGGGGAAGCCTGCGTCGAGGTACAAGCATTAATCTACAAGTTAGAATTACCTAATTTATCCCCTAACCAAAAAGCTTATATCTTAGCAGATTTGTTAGCGGCAGTAATTAATTTACAATACCATTGTAAAGAGGATTTTCAGAAGTTAATTTCTGATGAAATGGAAAATTTACATGATCAGGAGTAAATTAATTACTGCATTTTTACACTAAATTTCTAATACAGCACATTTTAGGTAGATGAAGTACAGAAGTTAATAATAAATTCGTACACTAAAGGATTTTCAACCTTCCTGTTCCCTGTTCCCTGCACCGCACTGAGCGCAGTCGAAGTGTTCCCTGTTCCCTGCTTTAACAGTAAGCAAGGTTGAATTTAACTCAAATCCAACCTTGCTAAAATTATCATTTAATTTTGTCATCGAACTTATGTATTAAATATCATTAATATTCAACCTATTTTACAATCTGTAAGAACTGAATACCATCCTGTAGAAAAGGTTTTTTTCTTAATTTCTAAGTCTTCGGCTGATGTAGCATAAATTGGTTCATAGTTATTCGCTCTAGCATTGAGAACTACTAATAAATGAGTGTATCCTCTATCTCCACCATCAGCCAACCACTTGGAAATAGGTAGCGATTTGATGTATTCTTTCATCATAATACCTCGCCAAAAATTTATTCTAAGCCTTTAAATATATTTTATTCCAGATTTAAAGGGCTGTTTTTTAATAAATTCTTAAGTTTGCTAAGGTGCGGTTATCCTCCTGATAGTCAATTAACTAAATTATTGTCAATAAACTAGCGCATCTGATCAAAAATAACTACTTCTTTCTTCTAGGGTTTCAATTTTGGAATTTAGATTTTCTAACCCAAAACCCAAAATCTAAAATTATCCTGCTTACTTACAATCACCTACCCTACTAAAGCTTTTTCTTGGGGTATACGAACTTCATTTTCACAAAATTGTCCATTTTCAAAAATAGTAATATTAGCTAAAGTTGTATCAGCAATATTTTCTAAAGCTTCTCTTGTGAAAAATGCTTGGTGTCCAGTAATTAAAACATTAGGAAAAGTGGTTAAACGCTGAAAAGTATCATCTTGAATAATGGAATCAGATAAATTTTCAAAAAATAATTCTGATTCCTGTTCATAAACGTCTATTCCCAAATGTCCAATTTTCCCAGATTTTAAACCATCAATGACTGCTTGGGTATCAATTAAACCACCCCGGCTAGTATTAATAATCATCGCACCATCTTTCATTTGTTGGATGGCTTCAGCGTTGATAATATGATGAGTCTGGGGAATTAAAGGACAATGCAGAGAAATAATTTCTGAATGAGTAAACAACTCTGATAATTCTACATACTTGCCACCTAAAGCTGTAAATTCTGCATTTTGATAAACATCATAAGCGAGTAAATTACAACCAAAACCTTTCATAATTTGCCCTAAAATTAAACCAATTTTTCCTGTACCCACAATTCCCACTGTAGAACCATACAGGTTAAATCCTAATAGTCCATCTAGAGCAAAATTACCTTCACGAACACGATTATAAGCCCGGTGAATTTTGCGATTTAAACTTAAAATCATGCCTGCGGTATGTTCGGCTACTCCATAAGGTGAATAAGCAGGTACACGCACCACTGTAATTCCTAATTTTGCTGTGGCTTTTAAATCAACATTATTAAATCCAGCACACCGCAAGGCGATTAAACGTGTTCCTTGATGGGCTAAAATTTCTAAAGTCCGTGCATCAACTTCATCATTGACAAATACACAAACCGCCGGAAATCCTGCTGCTAAAATGGCGGTTTTGTTATTTAAGCGGGATTCAAAAAATACTAATTCGTGTTTAGTTAAACTATTGGCAGCTTCCAAAAACTGCTGATCATGGCTTTTGGTGCTGAAAACTGCTACTTTCATCTTTTACCTCAAGCTATTTTCTATACCGATCTCAGTAAAACATAGCTTGAGATAAAAAACGAGCGAGTGCGATTCATTTCTTTTGTGAGATGGACAGTGTATAGTTTTGTTGTTTGGGTGATGATTCACCGATATAAACTGTG
The DNA here is from genome assembly GCA_035299225.1 of Nostocaceae cyanobacterium. Taxonomy (GTDB): domain Bacteria; phylum Cyanobacteriota; class Cyanobacteriia; order Cyanobacteriales; family Nostocaceae; genus DATGXB01. The sequence continues at coordinate 3,046 of DATGXB010000191.1, forward strand.
TACATTCCTGGTAGCCAAAAACCGGACATTTCTGTTTTACCACCGGAGTAGTTATCTGCCATGACACAAAAGCGTCCTCCTGGCCCATCAATTAATAATGTGGGTTTTCCGGTACTTTCTACGGTTAAGCGCAGGTAAGGTAAAGATTCTGTCACCTGAATCACTTGGCTAGGTGCTGAGGGGATATTTCCACATTTACTGCTAACTGTTCCACCAGACCGACCGTTTAAAACTAAAGGTTCTGTTGGTTGATTACGAGTGATGGAAATTATTGGTGTTTGGGCTAAAATAGATTGGCTGAATAACAAACTGATTCCCGCAGAGCTAGAAGCAGCTATCAATAGTCTGAAAACTTGCATATAATTTGTTTCTCCCCACTTTATTTATAGAAATATTGATCTAAATATTCTAGATTTTGAGACGTAATCAATCCGTTATCGTTCCCAGATGCAAAGTATCAATTTTTTCCCACATATAACAATAAAATTTCTTACCCTGATTCTTCTAGTTACCCCTGAAAAATCATTCGCTAGGCAGAATACAATAGCAACGGTTTAAACGTTTTGGCTATATATTGATAAGTTAAGGTTTTTTGGGGATTTTGACATGATGGCTGAGAAAATTTTGGGTAGTGTGCTCAAGACGCAAAAGCGATCGCCAAAATAGATAGTAATGTGAATGTTTAATCTCAGGTAAAACAGTTATGAATTCTCAACCGGATGAAGAGTTAAAACGTCGTCTTGAGGAACTAGAAGCCAAGATTAACCTTTCTGCGACTCCCAACCCCCAGGAGACAAAAACCCCTGTGACTGGTTTTGCTAACTGGAAATCATCTCTAGAACGAGTCCGGGTTTGGTTTGGCAGTTTATCAACAGTCTACAAGCTCGTAGTAGCCGGAGTAACACTGCTGATAGGTGGTTTATTACTGCAAACAGTGTTTAAATTAGTTACCTCTGTAATTAGTCTGGCACTATTGGCAGTGTTGGTGTATGTTGGATACAAATTTTTTGTGTCTAATAGCTTTCAAAATAAGCAATAGCCTATTTTTACTGTGTCTTTTATGGCACAACTATTCAAAATCAAAGGGAATTAAGCAATGGCAACCCCAATAATTAGAGGAAATAATAATCAATCTAGTCGCTCTAAAGAACCGGAAAAAGTGAAAATGCCTGTAGTAGCTAGGCGTTTTGCTGCTTGGGCAGTGGAAATCAGTTTAGTGGTTGCCAGTGGGTTAGTTCCCTTTGGCTTAGGTGTATATGCCGATTCTCGCAGTGAACTGAACAGAGTGCCACTAAATCCGATTTTGGTAACGACAGAAAGAGCGATCGCCCGGCCTTTAGCTTTACCTGTTAGTTATGGTATTCGTAATGTAGCTTGGCCGACTAATTTTTTATGGACTGTGGCCTTGATAGCTCCTGTAACTCTCTCCTGGTGGCAACTTTACTTACTGGGAAAAAGCGGCAGCACCTTACCTAAACGCTGGTTTGGCATTAAGGTAGTAAATGAAGAAGGACAAGCGCCCGGTTTAGGGGCGGTAGTGGTGCGGGAAGGCTTAGGTCGTTGGTCTGTGCCCCTGTCCATTGCTTATTTATTATGGCGTTATAGTTTTGCTTTTCCCAACTTAACCTTATTTACCTCCATTGCTGTATTAATGGTACTTGGAGAAGCACTAGGTTGGCCGACTCAAAAACGCCGTCGTGCTTTCCATGATGTTATTGCTGGAACTTACTCTGTAGATTCGCGAGTTAGTAGACCAGTAAAACCCCCCGTTAATAATGAAAATACTAGCAGTCCATCTCATCCACCCACAGCTGTAACTCGGAATAGTCCCAACCGGACATTATTTTTAGTTGGGTTAACCAGCATGATAGCTGTATTAACTACTTTAGTTAGTACCCAGGTGTATATTCAAGCCCAACAAAGCAGCCGAAGAAATCAACAAGTCAACAGCCAAAAGTTTCAAGAATTATTTAAACAGCTTAATGCTAATCCGGGGATGTATACGGAGGAACGCCAAAGAATTATTTTGGCTATGGGGGGATTAAATGATCAACAAACGATTAAATTTTTAGTAGATTTATTAACTAAAGAAACCGATCCTAAAATTGTCGATACAATCCAACAAGCTTTAGTTAATTCTAATTTCGCTGCTCTAGATGAATTAAAACGCATGAATCAATTTTTGGCGGCGGAATTGGATGCGACAGGTAATAGCCCTAGTAGAGAATTGCAGCAGAAGCAATTTGTTTTTAACCAACAGGTAATTAATAAAATTCTGGCTGTGAATAGTGGAAAAATGGAGGATTTGGACTTAAGTAAAGTTCAATTAGGACAAAATAGAACCAGCGAAATTTCTTTATTTAATTTAGTCTTAGATAATACAGATTTATCTGGCGCTAATTTTAAAGCAGCTAACTTGAACCAAGGCAGTTTTAAAGGAACTCGGTTTCGATCTGTAGGTGAAGACGGGAAATGGGATACTTATGATGATGCGATCGCTGATTTAAGTCAAGCTGAACTCAAACAAGTTGACTTTACTAACGCCAACCTCAGCCGCGTACCCCTCTTCCGCAGCGACTTAAGCCGCGCTACCCTGAATAAAGCAAACCTGTCCCATGCTCGGTTAATGGGTTCAAACCTCAGCAGTGCTCAGTTAGTCAGTACCGACTTACGCAAAGCCATTTTAGAAAATGCCGTTCTCACCGGTGCAGACTTAACCGATGCTCAATTAACAGAAGCCAATTTATTTGCAGCCCGCTTAGTCCGAGCCTTCGCCATTGGCACACAGCTATCCTACGCCAACTTAGCCAAAACCGACTGGCAAGGAGCAGATATATCTGAAGCTTATTTAGATCATGCCAATCTCAGCAATGCTAACCTGAGTGCCGCACGTCTCACAGGTACAGTATTACGTTCCGCCAACCTAGAAAACGCCAGCCTCCGTAACGCCGACTTAAGCCGTGCTGACCTACAGGGTGCTAATGTTGCCGGTGCAGACTTTCAAGGAGCAATTCTTTTCCCATCCAAACCCGACTCTACCGACCAATTTGTGCAAACTCCTGATCATGGTGCCCAAGCTGCCATAGTTAAAGGTGTTGACTTTAACGACGCTAAAAACCTAGATCACAAACAACTAGCCTTCATTTGTACCCAAGGCGGAATACATTTGAATTGTCCGTAGGGTAGGAGTGCGGGGTGCGGAGTGTGAAGAATAAAAAATTATTTCTCCCCCCTGCTCCCTGCTCCCTGCTCCCCTGCCTCTTTTCCCCTGCCTCCTGAATGAGTTATAACAGAAGTATTGAAAAGCACTGAGAAAATTTTTGGTGTCAGGAGCCGATTATGAGGCATCTTCTGTTTTTCGGGTCAGCTGTAGGTATAGGTTTAAGTTTAATCATCAATACACAATCAGCCCAAGCTCAAGCAGCTTATGGTAGTTATGTTGGTATTGGTCCCACGGTAGGCTTAACCGATGGTCTACAACTAGGTGGCGTTTTAGCCTTTCGTTATAAATTATTAGAATCACCCGTATCTTTCCGCACTCAAGCTTTAGTGGCTGACAGTGTAGCCCTTGTCCCCACAGTTTCCTATGATGTCCCCATCAATTGGCAAACTGACGCTTATCTTGGTGCTGGAGTAGTGTTAGCTGGAGGAGAAACACCAACACCTGTAGGTAATAAAATTAGCTTTGCTCTACAACCCGGTATTGATTATATGGTTCCTAATAGCAATACTGTTATTTTTGGTAATGCCATTATTGCTTTTGATGCTTACCGCAGAAGTGGAGGGACAGCCATATCTTTACAGGGTGGTGTCGGGTTCAGGTTTTAACTCTATTTTACAAATGTAGAGATGTTGAAAATGTGGTGTTGCATAATTGCGGGATGAAATTGTAAAGTACGGCTTATGTGAATTAGATGCTGAAACCCTTGTAATTCCGTTGATGATTCTAAAATTGTCATTTTGGATCAACCTGGAAACCCTTATAACCCACATTCCGCACCCAAACTGTCACAAGGCAAAAATATAGTACATGGGAACTAATCAAAAGAACAAAAAGCAAGAGCTTAATAAGAATTAGTAGCATTAAATCGAGTAACAGCTAATTAGCCTGACTATGACGTGCCAAT
>DATGXB010000192.1:0-28242 GCA_035299225.1 Nostocaceae cyanobacterium
TGCCCCCCTGCCCCCCTGCCTCTTCATCCCCCCTGCCTCCTACTGTGCTGCATTCAAAACCCTGAACTGACGGAAAGAATGGAGAATGTTAAAAAATTTCTCAAAATCAAAGCTTTTCGGGTCTGCACGCTGTCCTGAACGGTCTACAGCCCGGTGTGTAGTAATGCGCTCATCGGGAACTTGACTTTGGGAAATTAACCAAGCTAAAGAATTATATTGTGGTTGTGTATAACCACTATGACCATTAGGAGAATTATCTCCTCTTCCGTCGGGGGGAGTTTCTAAAGAAATATGATAAGCAAAATTATTCACAGAAGGGGGTAGGTCTGGATTAGTTTGTATTGCTTCAACTCCATTTACACCTTCAAAAACTGAATTTCCCGCACCAAAAGCGCGTTTTTCTGGAGGGACAAGATAAACTACCGTTCCATCTAATTTCACTATGGCGTGATAACTAGCTTGCACGTTTTCATCTTCATGGGGTGTTTGGAAAAAATTAATTGCACTAGAAGCAGAATAAGCGGTTTCGTGTAAAACGATAATAGGTTGATTAGTTAAAGGACTGCCGTTAATATCAAAAGTAATGCGATCGCCAAAATTACTCGGATGTACTGCTGCTACTTCTAAAATTGGCCGATATTTCGCAAAAGCCGCAGTGGTAAAGAATCTACCCGCCGCAAGATTCCGCTTTACAGACTGAGGTTTGATTGGGGCTGGTTTAATTTGAGTTGGTTTAACTGCAACTTGATTATTTTGGTTTTCCTTAACTGGAGTTTGACTAAATTCCGATTGAGGTAAATTCTCTTTTTCCTGTCCCTGATTGTTTATTTTCGGAATTTCAATTACTTTATCTGATTGTAATAAAACTTGTGGGTATTGATTCCAAAATGGTTCGCTGGGAGTGGGAGTTACAGCAATATTATCTTGTGGTTTTTTTGAACCACCCAAAATTAATGCGATCACTAAAGCTGATAACATCAAAGAAATCAGTACAATTCTTGTCAACCAGTCTCTCAGTCTCATATATTTTTATTTGTAAAATTGATAACATTTATTTTATGGCGTTCCTTCCAATTATAAATAAATAATATTAAAAGCGAACAGGGAAATAATTTGTCTAATTTTATTCTGCTTGATTACTTATCTGTAGTTGAATTTTAGCCAAAATACAGCAGATTTTAGGTAAATGAGGTACAAATTTTGGGAACAAAGCATTTATAAAGACTTTTAACCCTGCACCGCACTGAGCGCAGTCGAAGTGTTCCCTGTTCCCTGTTATATTTTTTAAATGAAAAAGCTGCTCTTGAAGTTTTGAAACTTTCAACAGCAGCCTTTTATACGTATAAAGTAGAGAACGAGCACGGAGGGACTTGAACCCCCGACACACAGAACCGGAATCTGTTGCTCTATCCAACTGAGCTACGCGCCCTCATCTTCTCTAGTATAGCACAAAGTTTTGAACTCACAAGTAGTTGGCGGGATTAACTGGCGTGCCATCTCGACGCACTTCAAAATGCAGGTGGGGGCCTGTGGATAAACCGGTAGAACCGACTGCGGCGATCGCTTGTCCTCTTTGGACAGTCTGCCCTTCTGTAACGTACAATTCGCTGGCGTGGCCATAAAGTGTGGTCATTTCACTGCCATGATTAATAATCACTGCTTTACCATAACCACCATACCAACCTGCAAAAATCACTGTTCCTGAATCAGCCGCACGGATCGGACTACCATAACTAGCTGCAAAGTCTAACCCTCCATGAAAGCGCCGATAACCTAAAATGGGATGTGTCCGCCAACCAAAAGGACTGCTCAAAGGTGCATTGCTGGGAAATGCTAAAATTCCCGTACCGCGAATAATAATGCTTTTACTGGCGGTTTTGGCTTGTTCCTGGGCTACTTTCCTTTGAATCAAAGCAGCGATATTCTGAGAATCTTGTTCTAATTGGTTTTGTGCTGCTTCTAAGGCTAGGCGATCGCTATTTAATCTTTGCACTAATTGGGTTTGTAGTTGTGCTTGGGCTTGAAAATCGGCTTTTTGGGCTAATAATTGTTCTCTAATTAATGCTACTTGGTTTTTCTGGGCTTCTACTACCGTTCTCTGCTGATTTAACAGTTTTCCTTGGGCTGTAAGTTGGGCTAAAATTTGTTGGTCTGCTTGATAAACTAATTTTAACTGTTGACGACGACTCATAAAATCACTTAAATTTTGACTTTGCAATAAAACCGCCCAACCTTGGGACATGGGGGAACGCTGCAAAGCCCGTAATCTAGCAACTGTAGCGGTTTGACGTTGTTGATAGGCTTCCTGGGCTACCACTAAATCAGATTCTAATTGCTGCAAAACTGCGATCGCATATTCCAGTCTGGTAGTATTATCCTGTATTTGATTATCAGTAACTTGGATATTTTGATTTAATCCTGTTAAGTTTTTTTGCGCTTCCTGTTGCAGATTGTTAAGGCGATCGCGTTCTTTAATTACCCTCTGCTGTTGTTGCTGAATAACTTGTTGTCTTTGCTTGAGAGTATCAATTGATGATGAGTTAGCTGCATAAATTGGTAAATTTATCCAATTAGACCAGAAGATAGATGATAAAACAAGGCAACAGGCAACAGCCATGAACCAGGAAGGTGTATAGTTTTTTTGGAAAAATGTCCATTTTAGCCATATAAACTTAATTAAAGATAAACAAAAATTTAGTAACATATCTAGACTGATTTTATTTTTGCACCTATAACCGTAATTTACTCATCTCAATTTGTAAATTAAGCTGTCCAGTATTTCTAACACAAACATGGATATTCGCAAAGTAGTATTTTTAGTTACCCTGATTATTCCTGGTGCGCTGATTGTAGCCATCTCACTATATTACTTTGATACAGATTATAGTTCTCTTGTCAAAGCAGAGAAAGAATTAGCGAAATTAGCGGAAAGCAAAGAAACAAGCGATCGGCAATTTCAATATTTCTCCCATCGTGCTGTAGCGCATCGGCTGAATGTCTTTGCTGATGGGACTTCGGGATTGTTGGGAGGTATAATTACCGCTATCGGAATACACGGGTTTGTAGGAGTAAAAGAAGACAATAATAGTTAAATTTGAGCACTTTCCAACTACAGCACATTTCGGATAAATAAATTAAGTCATCAAAATTAATTACCAAACAAAACCAGGAGCATAGTATTTAAACGTAGATAGACGCAAACGATTGTAGATAACTAGACAAAACCCTCGCTATCTATTTTACATCGGCACTTATAAAATTTAATCACAAAGCCCTATGCTAGAGGAGTTTCAACCTTCTTTTTCTCTGTTTCCTGTTCCCTGGTGTATCAATCTAAATTTTAAGTCCTTAACATCAGCATAAAGATTTCCTAGTTTGCTGATAGTTTTACCGAGATTCCAAATCAAAATTAATTTTGGATATATGATCAAAAAAAGCAAGTTACATTTAGCTGCTATTTCGGCAGTTACAGGTCTTCTATTGGCATTTTCCACTAAAACAAATCCTGTACAAGCAGCCGTTTATGATCTAAACTGGCAAGGTGATGGAGGATATAGTTTAACAGGATCATTTGCATTTGATGATCAGTTTTTAGGAACAACTGTCACTCGCAATCAGTTGAGTTCTTTTCAACTATCCTTTTTTGATCCGAATGGCAGTTTCTTACAAGGTTTTGATTACTCCTTTTCCCAATTTGGAGAATTTAATTTTAACTTTGACACAAATACCGGAACAATTTTACAATCTGGCTTTGCACCTACAAACACAGGATTTGATTTAGGTATTGATAACAGTTCTGGATTAGAAGCAGGACTAGATTTGTACACTTGTTTTGATCCTTCTGGGACTTGTCCTTTCCTTCCTTTATCCACTCCATTTCAAGGTATAGTCTTGCAACAAAATGACGTTCCTACAGCCTGTTTTGATGCAAATGATCCAAATTGTAAACAACTTGATAAAGGAGGAAAATTAACAGCAACTCGCAAGGACATACCAGAACCTAGTAGTATTACTGCTTTAGTTTTGTTAGGTTTATCTGGTGCATTGATTAAAAGAAAATCTTGGCAGTGTGGTAAAACAAGCGCATAAATCATAACTAAATATCAACACAAACCTACTCAAAGATAAGTTTTAAAAGTTATAAATATTCTTTTGAGTAGGTCACAATTATGATTTTTACACTGAATTAGCTTTCCAATTTTCTAAATCAGCAAAAGAGCGATCGCGATATTTTCCATATCTTTCCGGCTTGCTCTTGATTTTCATCCCCAAATCTGGTAAAATGCCAAAGTTTGGCGGCATGGGTTGAAAATGTTTTGGTGAAGCAGAACTGATAAACTCAAATAATGCTCCCATCATGGTAGTATTGGGTAAAGTTAACGGTTCTTTCCCTAAAGCTATCCTAGCAGCATTCGTTCCCGCTAACCAACCACCCGCAGCAGCAGCCGTATAACCTTCTGTGCCAATTAACTGCCCAGCAGCCAACAAAGTTTCACGCTGTTTAAATTGCAAACTGGCATACATTAGTTGTGGTGCATTGATAAAGGTGTTACGGTGCATTACCCCCAACCGCACAAACTCCGCTTTTTCCAATCCTGGAATCATTTGGAATATCCGCTTTTGTTCACCCCAACGCAGATTAGTCTGAAAACCCACCATATTCCACAACTGACCAGCTTTATCTTCCTGTCGCAATTGTACCACCGCATAGGGTCGTTCCTCTGTACGACTGTCAGATAAACCCACTGGCTTGAGGGGACCATAACGCATAGTGTCTTCCCCCCGTCTGGCTAACTCTTCAATAGGTAAACAAGCTTCAAAAAATTTTGCCGTTTCCCGTTCAAAATCCTTTAATTCTGTTTGTTCCGCTTCACATAATGCCGAGTAAAATTTGAGATATTGCTCCTTATTCATGGGACAATTCAGATAGGCAGCTTCCCCTTTGTCATAACGAGAAGCCATAAAAGCAATATCACGGTTAATTGATTCACCGGTGACTATCGGACTAGCTGCATCAAAAAAGCTGAGATATTCCATTCCCGTGAAGCGGTTTAAATCTGCGGCTAAATCGGGACTGGTGAGGGGACCGGTGGCTAAGACGACGATACCATCGGGAATAGCTTTGACTTCCTCTCGGCGAAAATCTACTAAAGGATGTGCTGCTAAACTTGCGGTTAAATCTTGGCTAAACTGTCCCCTATCTACAGCTAACGCACCACCTGCCGGGACTACGTGCTGATCTGCTTTAGCGATAACGATAGAACCTAATTTGCGTAATTCTGAGTGTAACAAACCGGAAGCGCGATCGCTCGCCATTGCCCCAAAAGAATTACTACATACCAACTCAGCCAAATGTTCTGTATGATGAGCAGGGCTAAAACGCTGGGGACGCATTTCATAGAATATCACAGGCACACCCGCCTGAGCAATTTGCCAAGCCGCTTCCGTTCCCGCTAGTCCCCCTCCAATTACTTTTATCGGTTCTTGAGTCATAGTTAAATCGTTAATTCCCCATTTACGGATAATTATTTTAAGATTGTATGTATATTAACAATTATAGATAATCCTGGTTTTTTTGACAGCAAATCACCAAAATTCCATTATTGCACATTAAAAATAAAATCATGCACTGCCAACAACTTTTACAAAAACATTCCCAAGCCTGGAAAGAAGCCACAACCCACCCTTTTTTAGACCAATGTCAATCAGCAACAATTAAACCCCAGCAATTTAACACTTGGTTGGTGCAAGATTATTTATTTGTGGTTGATTTTACTCGTTTAGTTGCCAGAATTTTATCAAATGCACCACAACATCATTTTGATGTAATTATCGGTGGACTCAGCGCACTCAAAGATGAATTAAACTGGTTTCAAGAAAAGGCAGCAGAAAGAAACCTAAATTTAGAAATACAAAAACAAAAAACTTGCCAAGAATACTGCGAATATTTACATTATTTATTTACAAAACCATATCCCATCCAAGCAACAGCATTTTGGTCAATTGAATTAGCTTATAATCAAGGCTGGCAACTCCCAGGAAAAATGCCAGAACCCTATACCGAATTTGCTAACAGATGGGGAAATTCTGGTTTTACAGAATATGTGAAATTGTTAGAACAACAAGCCGACGAATTTTTAAAAACATCTTCAGCCGATATGCAAAACCAAGCCGAAGCCGCATTTTTACAGGTTTGTAAATTAGAAAAAGACTTTTGGCAAATGGCATTTAATGCTATGTAAACCCCTATCTTGTTTCTCTTCAAAAATCAATGACATGGCAGATGTAGGGTGGACATTTTTGGGTAAAACATAGAAGCAGAAAATTATAGGAAATGCCCACCCCTGTATTTTTCAAAAATCAAATCGGAATCCTACAGCTTTACTCAGTAGTTCTTACCTAAGCAAAAATCAGGTCTAAATATTAAATAATTATGTAATCTTTGGTAATAAGCTTGTAAATTTCAACGTAAGTATATTATATTATTCTCAATCAATCCGGTAATATCTTTTATAGGAGCTAACTCAATAATAACACTATAAATCAATACTTTCAATATTTTCCATAATTTGTAACCCTTTCTGTTCTTAGCTTCTAGGCAGTTATCAGCATTGGGTTCAAACGCATTTGCCTGTGTAATTAATGTGACTTGTAAAAATTATCTGTATTTAGAGTTTAATCACCATAAATTCAGATATTTTTATCCAATCAGAATATTTTCCTTTTATATCTGTGAAAATCAAATTCAAATTATTGTCATTTATCCTTGAGTGTGAGGTAATTTTTTGTGAGTAAATTACAGATTTTCCCAAAATTAGTAGGTTTAGGATTACTAGTAGTTTTAACCTCGTGGTTTATTCATATACCTGAAATAAGACAGATTACGAAATATGTATTTTACTTAAGATATCCTTTGGTTGCAGGCTTGTTTTTATTTTTATTTCCCACTGTCCTGAGAAAAGTTCTATCCCCTGTTTTAGAAAACTTATTTGTACTATCTAGTAATTTACAAATAGCCATAGTAGCTGGTAGTTCTGTTTTAGCAGGGATGGCTACTACCCTAGTTACTAAGACAATTTTAATTAATGCACATTTGAGGTTTAATGTTGATAATTTAATAACTACTCTGAATAACAATAATCAGCTACTCAATATTATTGAATCAAGAGAATATTTAATAGAAAACATCACTGCTATTATTCTTGGTTTACCTATTACTTGTTTAGCTATACATCTTTCTCTAAAAGAAGAAAAATCAAGAAAAGAAAAACCTAATACAAAAACAAAAGTTTCTCTTTTTGGATCTATCTTTTTTAGCTTAATTGTAACCTTTATCCTTTTGGGAATAATTACGGCGGTGAGGTATTTACTCAAAAATACTTGTTTTTTAGATACCATATTGTTAAATACTTTCTCGTTCTTGCATATAGATATAGCGGGCTATGTAATACAAGGTCAAAAAGGTTGTGCAGTAAATGATACTTTAGGTATTTTAGCACCGGGAATTGAAGAACTAATGGCATTTTTTGTATTGCAATTTGCAATTTATTTTGTTTTATATCCAATACTCGATCCTAAGAAAAAATTAGAGAATAAAGGTAAAAAAAGCATATTCAATATACTGGTTGTTCCTGCTCTAGCTTATATCCCTGTTATTTTGTCCTGTATGGTAATTTTATTTGGAGGTTTATCTTATTTCTTAGACTTTTTTAATATCCCATCATTCGTGATATTTATTATTGTTTCTGCCTTTTCATATTGGTTAGCTAAAACAGATCATTATTATGAGTTAAAAAAGCTAAATAAGCAGAGTAAACAATCAGGAGAAGATGACGATAACTCAACAAATAAACCAGATTTAGATGATTGGATTCAAGCAATTAATACAAGGTTAGAAAAAAGTCCATTAAAAAATAAAATATTGGTGGTTGTGTGTGCTAGTGGTGGGGGAATACAAGCAGCTGGTTGGACAACTCAAGTTTTAACTGGTTTACAAGAAATTCTTGGAACTGCTTTTACTCAATCTATTGGTTGGATTAGTTCAGTTTCTGGTGGTTCAGTAGGTACAATGTTTTATTTAGATAGGTTTGGAGAAAATGGTTATCCAAAAGACGATGAATTAAAACTTATTTTTGATAATGCTACTGATAATAGTTTAGATGCGATTGGTTGGGGATTGGCTTTTCCTGATTTGTTACGCTTTACTGGTTTTTCCTGGGTAGTTAACAAAATGCAAGACCGAGGGTCTGCATTAGAAAATGATTGGAAATGTGCATTAAAAGATGATAAAGCTTCTTTGAATACTTGGCGTGAAAAGGCGGAAAGAGGAATCATACCGATTCCCATTATGAATGCAACTTTAGTAGAAGATGGTCGTCGTTTTTTAATTAGTCCGATGACTTTTTCCTCAAAAGAGAAGCAAGAAACATTTTATATACCTAACCTACAAGAAACACAATCAAAGAGTATAGATTTTAATACTCTTTATGATGGGTATAATATTGATGTGACTACAGCTGCTAGACTTTCGGCTACTTTCCCTTACGTTTCTCCTGTTGCGCGTCCTGAACCAAAACCAAATCTTCTGGAAATATTTCATGTTGCTGATGGTGGTTATTTTGATAACTTTGGTGTAGCAACCAGTGTAGAATTACTTGAAAAATTTCTTTCTTCAGATCACAGTCAAGAAATTAGAAAGGTTATATTTTTAGAAATTAATGCTTTCCCAAATTCACAAATTAGTAATGAAAATCAAGGTAAACCAGGTTGGTTGATGGCTGTAATTGGTTCAATAGAAGCACTGTTGAATGTACGAAGTTCTACACAAACTGATGCTAATTCACTTCATGTTAAATTAATTAAGGAAAGATGGAGAAATGGAGCAAAAAGTAATATAGACATAGAAAATTTTAATATTACTTTTCCTGTTGAAAAACAACAAGAAGAACAGCCCCTATCTTGGAAATTAACCCCAACACAAAAAAAGAATATTCAAGACGGCTGGAATATGTTGGTTGAAGGTAGGGTTAAAAATGATGATGTGATTAGTCGTTTGAAGGATAAATGGGAAGAGTGGTGCCAATTAAAATAGTACAACATCTTTTATTTTGATTTAGATTTTTAGAGACGCTCTATGGAACGTCTCTTATCTTTTTGAATGTTTTTAAAATGGAATATCATCCTCGTCGGGTTGTTCGACTACGGGAGAGGATGGATTTTGATATGTGTTTGGTTGATATGTAGGTTCAAAGTTGGTGGCTGGGGGCGGGTTATTAACTACATTAGCGGTGGGGATGGGTGCAGTTCTAGCTGGTTCGTAAGTTTCGGGAGGATAGTAGGCTGGTTCTGGTGGGGGTGCTGGGGTATATCTGGGTGCTGCGGTGGGTGCTGCGGTGGTTGCTGCGATGGGGGTGGGGTTTTGACCGATCGCATAAATTCTTTGTACCGTAAATTCAGCACGTTTTTCTTTAAAACCTTGGGGAGTGTCAAAGGTGTGCATTCCCAAGCGTCCTTCAATAATTACGCGATCGCCTTGATGATATTTTTGATGTATTTCTTTAGCTAAGTTACCTAAACTTACCACTTTTAGCGGGTGCGGTGGATCATCTGACCGATATCCGGGGACTTGGACAATCATATCTGTGATATCTAACCCGTCTGGTGTGTGTCGCAACTGCGGATCACTATAGATGTCTACCATTAAAATACAACTGTTCATCTCTTCTCCTGACTGTTTTCCGTAAATAGTAAATTCACATTTAGCTAATTTATAGCCCCAAATTAGCATAATTGAAAGTTGTTTTGCTATCAGCTAATTTGTGCTGTTAACTGTGATAAATCATCAAACATCAATCATCATTTATCATCAAAAAATCTATTTTAAAACAAAAACAATGATAATTCTATTTTAGCAAAGAAAATACATTTTGTCTAATTTAATCTTGAATTTTACAGATTTTTTTGATAAGTTGATCTTTTGTAAATTAATAACCTTTGTAGTTATCTTCAATCATGGCTATCAAATTATTTCTAAGGTTGGTTTTATATTTTTTTCTTAATTTTACAAATTAAAACTTCTTGCAAAATTATGAATCTGATTTTTAACCAAATTTTACTAACCAGAATGGAACAACAATGCAAGAAGTTAAAATTTTGGCTGAATTTAGTTTTGGTTAAACTTGCAGATGAACAGGAAACAAACCAAAGGCAATCAACCGACTAGGTAAATCTTTTAAAATCGGCAAACGCAGTAATAAAGGGGGTTTGAAGCTTTGATTTGAGTTTAGAATTTTGGCGAAAATTTGCTTTTGGATTAATGTTTGAAATCCTTGAATTAGCCTTGTTGGTAATTCTCTTTGACGCTGCACTTTAGCTAAATCATTAATTGTAACTTGATGATTTTTTAAAGGTTGAGTTAACACATTCGCAGCGACTACAGCATCTTGAATAGCATAATTAATTCCTACCCCACCCACAGGAGACATAGTATGCGCTGCGTCACCAATTAATAACAGTCCGGGAAGATACCAGCGTTTAACAAAATTAGATTCTGTGGAGAGAAAAGCTATTTGTGACCAATCTTGTAAATAATCAACACGATTTGCTAATTCTGGGACTATTTCCACTAAAGATTTTTTTAATGCAGTTATTCCCTCAGTTCGCAGTTTTTGATAACCACCTTTGGTAACAAAATAACCAATTTGCCATTCTTTACCCCTATTCAGTATAGCCACAATATAACCAGGTGCAAAGCGCCCCATTCCCCCTTCCGGTTCTTCTGGGTTGCGCGGAACTCTAAACCACAGGATATCCATTGGTGGGGAAGTTTCAACGGCTGCAAATTTACCTAACTGCCGCAATTTAGAATGTCGTCCGTCAGCACCTACTGTCAATGTAGCACGTATTTCATGCCATCCCCCATGACCACGATAGCGAACACCTTGAATTACTCCGTTTTCCTCAATCAGTTCTTGCACATTTGCACCCATAATTAATTGAAAATTCGGATATTTTTGCGCTTCCTGGGTGATAAACTCCAAAAATTTCGCTTGGGGAAGCATCATTATATAAGGATAGGGTGTGTTAAAGTGGCTAAAATCTGCTAAAGTCAGGCTATCTTCTGGACTTTGCAAGGTGAGACGGTGCATTTTATGATGGGGTAGCTGGTGGAGTTTGTCGCACAATCCCAATTCTGCCATAATTTGCATTACCGATGGGTGAATGGTATCCCCCCGAAAGTCCCGATCAAAATCTTTATGTGCTTCTAGGAGCATGACAGAAATTCCCTGCCGTGCTAACAGTAAAGATAAAACTACTCCAGCAGGTCCTCCCCCAACTATGCAGCAATCTGTATTTTTTTGGTCTAAAATCTCGTGAGTAGGGTTAACAGATGTATTAACCATGTTCCCGACCTCTCTAGATCATCTTAAGATCCAGGTTAGCAGAAGGCAGGAGGCAGGGGGGCAGGGGGGAAGAAAGAGGCAGAGGGGCAGGGGGGCAGAGGGGAAAGAAAAAAGAACAAAGAATTAATTTTCTATTACCTATTACCTATTATCTGTTCCCTGTTCCCTGTTCCCTGTTCCCTAATGACTAATGACTAAACTGTATCTACCAGGGAAAGTTAAGAAAGAGAAAAATTACCCTATAATCTGGAAAACTAACAACTGATATTTATATTAATCGTGGCACAAGTTATTTTAGAAAACGTATATAAAAGTTTTCCCTCACGCAAAGGGGATGTTTTAGCGGAGAAAACCCAGTCCGGTGAACATTCAGATATGGTTAATGTTCTGCGACGGATTAACCTAACTATTACTGATGGCGAGTTTATGGTGCTGGTGGGACCCTCTGGCTGTGGTAAAAGCACCCTGTTAAGGTTAATTGCTGGTTTGGAGACGATGACCGGGGGAAATATTTGGGTAGGCGATCGCTTGGTGAATGATTTACCACCGAAAGCCCGTGATATTGCAATGGTGTTTCAAAATTATGCTCTCTACCCCCACAAAACTGTATATGAAAATATTGCTTTTGGTTTACGTCGGCGGTTTGGTGGTGACACGGAGAAATTTACCAGTTCCCGATTTTGGCAAAAACGCAGTGAGGAATTACTGGTAGATTTGACAAGAAATTTACCTAAAAATCTGAGATATCTTTCGGCAAAGGAACGCGCAGTAGACCAAAGAGTAAGAACTGTAGCTCATTTATTGCAAATTGAAACTTTGTTAAATCGCTTACCCAAACAATTATCTGGCGGACAAAGACAACGGGTAGCATTAGGAAGAGCGATCGCTAGAAGTCCCCAAGTCTTTTTAATGGATGAACCTTTATCGAATTTAGATGCCAAGTTAAGGGCTGAAACCCGCGCTCAAATCGTCAAGTTACAGCGCCAGCTAGGCACAACTACGATTTATGTTACCCACGACCAAACGGAAGCAATGACAATGGGCGATCGCATTGCCATTATGAACGCTGGTCAAATTCAGCAAGTCGCCGCACCACTAGAATTATACAACCGTCCCGCTAACCGCTTTGTAGCTGAGTTTATTGGTTCTCCACCAATGAATTTTATCCCGGTGAAATTTCAAGCCCCGTTATTAATTACACACACTCATTTTCGCCTCACCCTACCTGATTTGTGGGAAAGAGTCTTAAAATCTTATGATGGCAAAACATTAATCTTAGGGATTCGTCCTGAACACTTAAGTTTAAGTGTCCCCGCAACTAAAAATTTACCCGTCAAAGTAGATTTAGTGGAAAATTTAGGAAATGATACTTTTTTATCTAGTAAAATTACAGATCCAGACTTACCAGGAAGTGAAGCAGAAGCTTTACAAGTGAGAATCACATCAGACAGATTAATCAAAATGGGTGAGCAGCTTTGGTTATCTTTAACACCAGAAAAACTCCACTTTTTTGATCCAGATACCAATTTAGCCATTTTTCCCGAAAATCCGTTTTAGGAGAAATCATCACAGCAGAAAAATATTTTGAGTTGGAAGAAATAAGTAAATTGTCAAAATTAATTATCCAATAAACCTGGAAATGAATATTTAAACGCAGATGGACGCAGATGGACGCGGATAAATATTAGATATGTAGATAATTTTGTCCAAGTGCTAAAAACCTAATATTCACCCCAGATTATGAATTTTTGTAATAAAGTGAAAAAACATTTTTTGCAATAGTTAGGTTCTATTCTCAAGAATATTGAGAGTTATTTTCAATAATTTCACGAAAAATGGTCGTTGCAGCCCTTGACATTTACCCCTTGATTTTTTATCATACTAAAAATGGTAAATTTGGCTATCCTTGTCTTTTTATTAATACAAAGTTATAAATATTTCTTTTGCTATGGTGTAGATAGTTTAAATTTTAGTAGTTGTATTACAAGATAGTTCTTCCTCATCAAAGATATGATAACGGATTTTTCAGAATCAGTCAAGAGTTAAAATCAAAAAAATGCAGTAATTTTCAACAAAATAATTTTCATCCCCAAAATTAACAAAGTCAGAAAAACTCATCTGCGTTTAAAATTTAAACACTTTAGAACATGGGTAAATTTGATTTTCAAAATGGGGTCATTGTAGTTTCAAACTGCTTCACAGCCTCAGAAAAATCTGTCCACCATTTTTCTTGAATAACAGATTCTTGATGTTGGCTTGCTCCATTATACAGTGTAACAAAAAACCTACATATTAGGCGTAAAAAAGCATTTTTACTAATTTCAATTTCATCTAAAAGGTCATATAATAGAACTTTACCATCTTGAAAATCGAACCCACTGCCATTAATATCTAGACTATATCCAATACGTATAGAATTAAGAATTGAAGGTATATCGCTCCAAGTTGTTCGGTAAAAATAGTCATTAATAACCCGTAGTTCCGGTATAGGATTTTTAACCCTAGTACCACTCCAGGGCGGTGCATTTTTCCATATTACTTCAATTTCATCTATTAAATCATCTTCTATCATTAGTAATTTTTGACCTCTATTTTCTGCAAAGATTTAGTCATTAGCCTTTAACCATTAATCTTTTTATCACTAATGACTAATGACTAATGACTAATGACTAATGACCAATGACTATTAAACTTCCGCCGTGTGTAACTCTTGTTCCCTTTCGACAAAGGTTTGTACACGGGTGCGGTAATTTCTTAAGGTGTCATCAACCCAATCTCTATCATTGCTATTTGCATACAGATGGACTAATGGTTCACTGGCATCGGGTAGAACTAACAGCCAATTATCATCATAAGGTTGACGAATTTTCACCCCATCAATTAATTCTAAATTTTGGGCGGGATGGGTTTCCACCAAATAGCGCATTAATGCACCCTTGGCAGTCCAGGGACAACGCACCGTATAAGTGCGGTGAATCACACGGGGTAACTCTGATCTAACAGTGGCTAAAGAACGCTCTTGAATAGTTAACATTTCAATTAACTTAGCAATGCAGAACATCGAGTCAAACCCTGGATGTAGTTGGGGGAAAATAAACCCTACATCCCCACTTCCCCCTAAAACCACATTGGGATTTTTTTGACAACCTTCCATTAAAGCGGTTGGGTTGGCTTTGGTGCGAATTACTTTCCCATCATGACGACGTGCGACTAATTCCACCGCACTGGAAGCATGAACCGGCACAACTACCGTAGAACGGGGGTTAGAAGTCAAAATCAAATCTACCATTAATGCGGTGAGTAGTTCCCCCCGAATGGCAAAACCAGACTCATCCACTAATGTTAGCTGTTCCCCATTAGCAGAAACTTGGACACCAAAATTAGCTTTTAAGGCTTCCACTACATGACCTAGCTGGGTGAGTAATGCTTCTCGGTCGGCACTAGTGACAGCATTTTTATTTAAACTGGCATTTAATACCACCGCATCAGCGCCAAATTTATCTAAAATTTGCGGTAGAACTGCCCCAGATACAGCATAAACGTAATCAATTACCACTTTGGCGCGACTGTTACGTAAGGTATCAACATTTAATAATTTTTCAAAAGCTGTGCAGTAGCGATCGCTAATTTGGCTAGGATAGGAAACATCACCAATTTCATGAGCTAGTGCCCGACGCATATCTTCCTTAAAGAAAGCCCCTTCAATTTTCTTTTCCTGGGCTTTAGAAATATTAATTCCCTTCCCGTCCATAAACTCAATCAGAATATAATCAGGTCGGTCTGGGTGAACTCTAACGTGTATTCCCCCCGCTACTCCCATTGTGGGAATGACTGTACGAGTAATGGGAATTGCTGTCGCATCAAAGTTTTGGATATCTACCCCTACAGACATTAAACCAGCAATGAGCGATCGCGTCACCATCCGGGAAACATTTCTTTGATCACGGGAAACACTCACCTTAGAACCCGGTTTCAAAGTTGAACCATAAGCAGCCCCTAATTTCACCGCAAACTCTGGTGTAATATCAATATTTGCTAACCCCTGTACCCCCCGTTGTCCGAACAGATTCCTTAAAGCCGTATTTCCCCAAATCAAATTAATATTTAAAACCGCACCAGAATCAATCTTTTTACTCGGCCAAACCCTGACACCAGGACTAATTTGTGCTTCTTCTCCCACCGTAGACAATGAACCAACAACCGCCGCTTCTAATACATGGGCCCTACGGTCTACCCTAGTCCCCCGTGAAATAATACAAGCCGATAACTGCGCTTCATCTCCAATTACCGCACCATTCCACACAATTGGACGCTTTAAATTTGCATCCGCCCCCACAGTAACATTATCCCCAATCACCGTGCCATTTTCAATTTGTACCCTGGCCCCAATTCGGCAATTACTCCCAATCACTGCCGGAGTTTCAATCATTGCTGAGGGGTCAATATAAGTATTTTGCCCCACCCACAAACCAGCAGATACTTCTTGATAAGCAAAATCTAATTTTACCTTTCGGGCTAAAGCATCATATTGAGCTTCTCGATAGGCATCTAAATGACCGACATCACACCAATAACCTTGAGCAATGTAACCATACATTGGCTCATTTCTAGTTAGCAATAAAGGAAATAAATCTTTAGAAAAATCACATTCTGTATGTTCTGGTAAATATTCTAAAACCTCTGGTTCTAAAATATAAGTACCAGTATTTACTGTATCAGAAAAAATTTCACTTGTCGAAGGCTTTTCTAAAAATCTTTTAATTCTTCCATCCTCATTCGTAATTACCACCCCAAACTCAATGGGATTGGGAACACGAGTTAAAATTAAAGTAGCTTTTGATTGTTTTTGTTTGTGAAATTCAATAGCAGCCGTCAGATCAAAATCTGTAATACTATCACCACTAATTACTAAAAAAGTATCGTCCAAAAGTTCAGAAATATTTTTTACACAACCTGCTGTCCCCAAAGGCTGGTCTTCCTCAATAGCATAAGTCATCTGTACGCCAAAATCACTACCATCCTGAAAATAATCTCTTAAAACATCAGGTAAATAATGTAAAGTGGCAATTATTTCTGTAATTTGATGCCGTTTGAGCAGATTGATAATGTGTTCAGCAATTGGACGATTTAGTATAGGCACCATCGGTTTGGGCAGGTCGCAAGTTAACGGTCGCAGTCTTGTTCCTGAACCACCTGCCATCAGTACTGCACGCATAAATCCTACTCCATAAAACTAAGACAAAATCGGCATAAACCATTTTTCACGATTCATTTCTGGCTATTTTAACAACTGTTAGCAGTCATCCTTCTATAGACAGAAAGAATGAAGAATTTGTTTTTTGTTTTGGTTTTTGTATTGATTGATTCTTGTAAATTACAATCAATGGAGATACCACAATTTATGAAGTTATGTAACTTAATCAATCGGGTATCTTGTGGTAATAGTTGACAATTGGAATAGAAACAATCAACTATCCCCAGTTGTGAACTATAAAGCTCACACTTGTACTCTAGCTGATGGAAGAATTGAATAAAACCACCATCAGTAATTAAATTTCGGGCTGTTACTAGTCTAAAAAAACAAAAGGGAAAAGACCGAAAACAACAGGAAAAAAAAATAGTATGAGCAACTTTTACAACTTTGTTAACTAGAGAGTTATTGTTACTAAGCCAACATCGTTGATTTTTTGCTAGTACATTCCAGAAATCTAAAATCTTAACTGTCATTTTGCCCAAATTTTTAATGTAATAAGCTGATTTGCTAGATTTTTGTGTTTTTAAACTTGATTTGATCTTAAAAATTTTGAGAAGTAAATGTTTTAAAATTGTAATATTTTTAGAAATCTGCTCAACCACTAATGCAGCTGATTGAGAAATCAACACAAATAGATAATTGTGGTTTGGTTGCTGCCAAATAACCACAAATCTTGGTCTTGCTGATTGATACTGGCTGATGTTATCAGCCACAGAATTGATTTTTACTTTGCTTTTGCTCAGTGTGATTGATATTTTTACTCCCAACTTCCCCCTAATGATTATTTGGTCTTGAAAGCTTCGTATTTCTTCATCTAACCAGAACTATACATCATTATTGTATGGCCAATCACTGTAAATTTTCTTGTAGAAGTACGGAAAAAACAAAACTAAATGAAAACCTAGCTTTGCTGTATCCATCCAATCAAAATCTACTTTAGCTAATCAAAAACAGGTAAATATTTGTTTAGAATAAAAATGTACTAATATATGATGTAAATATATCAATTAATCTCATTGGGTGACTGGCAGAATTGAAAAAAGCTAATCTAAACTAAAATTAAGTAATTGAGTTGAAATTTCTGTGTATTGGCTATACGGTCAATCTATTATGTGTTAGCTTTTAACTAAAATTCTGTAATTTAACTAAGGGAGATCATAGAAATGCCGACACTAATTACTTTTATCTTAGCAGCTGCTTATGTTGGTGGATTTT
Source organism: Nostocaceae cyanobacterium (assembly GCA_035299225.1). GTDB lineage: Bacteria > Cyanobacteriota > Cyanobacteriia > Cyanobacteriales > Nostocaceae > DATGXB01. Next base: position 17,872 of record DATGXB010000192.1, read on the forward strand.
GGAAGTTTTGGTCTGGGTTTGAGAGGACTAACTTCGCTCGTAGTCTGCCTAACCGTATTGTATTATCCTTATTATGGCCTGTATTGGTGATTGTTAATAGATCCTATCGGAGTAATTTTAGAAAGGCGTTAAAAGGATAAATAGTATATTAATTTTTGTAATGGTTTTTCCCTAGTCTAGCTAGGGAAATCATTATTTATGGCTAGATTTTTTACAAACAACTACAAAAATTCAAAAAACTTAACAAACAGATAGGGAAACTTAAAAAGCCTGTATCCATTCTTTAACAGAATATTCTGTCCAAATCCCATTTTGCCAATAGGGGTCAGCTTCCACTAACTGACGGACAGTGTTTTCGTCTTCGGCTTCATAAATCCCAAAAACTTGAGTTACATCTTTGGTAGGGCCAAGAGTAATTAAAACTCCTGCTTCCTTTTGTTTAGCTAGTCCTGCTAAATGTGCTTCACGATAAGGTGCGCGTTTTTCTAACACATTATCACAGTAGCTTCCCCACATTATATATTTTGGCATAGTGTAACCATTAAAAATGCAAAATTCAAAATTATTGTGATTATCGTGTTTTGGTGATGAGTTATTGTTTTCACCCATCACCATAATTAACTAGTACAACTTGGCAGAAATAACTATTGGGTGAAACAAGGTTTATCGGTTAAATCAACCTTCTTACCTCCTGCCTCCTTATACTAGCTTCTCAGACTTACACCGAATTTTTCTACTAAAGCCTCACGGACTTTATTATGTACTGGTTCGATTTCGGAATCTGTGAGAGTGCGATCGCTTGCGCGATAAACTAGACGGAAGGCTAAACTTCGCTGTCCTGTTGGTACGTGTTCACCACGATACTCATCAAATAATTCTACAGAATCCAGTAACCCTTTACCAGCCTTATTAATCACTTTCTCAATTTCTGCCACTGATACCTTCACAGGTGCAAAGAAAGCAATATCTCTATCACTAGGTGGATAAGTAGAGAAAGATTGGAATTTAGATACTATTAAACTATCTGAGTCTAAAGCATCCAACAACACATCCAAATCTAATTGGAACACATAAACTGCATCCGGTAAATCCTTTTCTTTGCGGAGTTGGGGGTGTACCTGTCCAAAAGTCCCTAAACGATTTCCACGTATCCATAAAGAAGCAGTACGACCGGGATGTAAGCGGGAGTCTCGATGATCTGGCTGATATTCTACCGCTAACCGCAGTTGTGTAAATACACTGTCCAGAATGCCCTTCGCTTCAAACCAACTTAAAGGCTGTTCCTTTCCACCCTTTGACCATTTGCCCAAAGAACTATCACCACCAATAATACCAGCGATCGCATCCGCTTCTTTTAAACCGTCTTCCCCATCCCAGAAAATCCGGCCAATTTCAAACCCATTCAATACCCCGTTACCCTGTTCAATATTATACTTACAGGCATCAACCAAACCAGTAATTAAATCTGTTCTCAAGGCTGCATATTCCGCCAACAAAGGATTTGAGATCACAATTTGCCGTTCTTCCCCAGGTTTGACCAAAGAATAATGTATCAATTCTGTCAAACCAGCCCCCCGGAAATAAGCCCGTAACTTGCGGGTATTTTCCTGGTCTAAAGGTAAAAAACCTACTTCCGCTTTTTCTGGCAGAGTATCACAGAAATTATCATAACCATATAAACGGGCAATTTCCTCAATTAAATCAATTTCCCGTTCCAAATCCCGATAACGATAGGGGGGAACTTTCACCGTCCACACACCCTCACCAGTAGCAACCAACTCACAACCCAAAGCCGTGAGAATTTCTTCCACATCTTCCGGGGTCAGTTCTCCTGTATCATCACCTAATTCAATCGGTCCCAATACCTCATTAACTCGACTTAACCGTAAATTAATAGAACGTGACCAGCTACTAACATCGGGACGAGTATCAGCAACCACCTGTTGACTAATAACACCCCCGGCTAACTCACAAATTAAGGATAAAGCCCGGTTACTAGCCTCTTCTAAACCCGCTTGATTGACACCCCGTTCATATCTTCCCGAAGCATCAGTTCTTAAACCCGCACCCCGGCTAGAACGACGAATCACCGCCGAATCAAACAAAGCCGCTTCCAAAACTAAGCTTTGTGTACCCTCATCAACCTCTGTACTTTCACCACCCATCACCCCAGCTAAAGCTACAGGTTGATTGTTGGCAGTAATCAGTAAATTCTGGGTTGACAAATTGCGAGTTTGTCCATCTAAAGTTTGCAACTTTTCCCCAGCATTAGCAAACCGCACACCAATAGTTAAACCTTCCCCACCGGCTACCGCTTTTAATTTATCTTGGTCAAAAGCGTGTAACGGCTGACCTCGTTCTAATAATACATAGTTCGTAATATCTACTACATTATTAATCGAACGAACACCCGCAGCGCTTAACCTTTGTTGTAACCATTCTGGAGAAGGTGCAACTTTTACCCCATTTACCACCGTGCCAATATAAGCCGGACAAGCTTGAGTATCAGCAATTTTCACAGTTAAATGATTGCTGATGGCGTTATTTGTTACCGTGTCTGCTTCAGGAAGGGATAACTGACCACCAGTTAAAGCCGCCACTTCCCTGGCTATTCCCACCATACTTAACGCATCCGCCCGGTTAGCAGTAGCCGTGACATCTAAAATCACATCATCCAAACCCAACAAAGGACGAACATCTCTACCCAAAACCGGATGTTCTAAATTGAAAATATGGATACCATCTACATCAGTGGGTAAACCGAGTTCTTTTAAAGAACAAATCATTCCCGCAGAAGGAACTCCGCGCAGTTTAGCGGGTTTGATTCTCAAGTCAATATTAGGTAAGTATGTGCCAACAGTAGCCACCGGCACAAAAATATCCGCCCGGACATTACTAGCGCCGCAAACAATATTTAAAGGTTCTTCAGCACCGATATCAACTTGACAAACGCTTAATTTATCCGCGTTGGGGTGGGGTTGACGTTCCAAAACTTTTCCCACCACCACACCATTAGCCCAAGTGCGCCGGTCTTCTATACCTTCTACCTCAAACCCCGCCATTGTCAGGGTTTCCGCCAATTCTTCTGGGCTTTGTTTGATCTCTACTAGTTCCCGCAGCCAGTTTAAAGAAATACGCATGAAATATGGTTGTAGTTTTTAGGAATCGTCTTTATCTTCTCATTTTAGGGGGTTTAATAGGCGATTCCAAATTGTTTAATGTTTAGGGAAAATGTCTGAATCAGGATGTCCAGGATTTAAGGATGTACAGGATGAAAGCAGTATTTTCATCATCTATTATCAATTTTCATCTGTCTGAATCAGGATGTCCAGGATTTAAGGATGTACAGGATGAAAGCAGGATTTTCTTCATCTATTATCAATTTTCATCTGTCTGAATCAGGATGTCCAGGATTTAAGGATGTACAGGATAAAAGCAGTATTTTTATCATCTATTATCCATTTCCAGCCTCAACTAGATAACTAGCAAGGGTTGTTTAGTTAGTAGCTATAACTTGATATAAATTGTATGGCTGGGTTTTATTAGTATCTTGTGGGGTGAGTATTGTAACCGCCCTATATTAGCTAAATATTTAACGGTTTATAAATAAATCAAGTTCAGTATTATTAGTTAGTAATTAAAATCATACTGATTTAGTGAATATGATGCTATATTATATCTTAGACACCTAAACATGAAAAAACGCACCATTCATTTAACTTGGATGGTGAAAGAGATTTTTGTGTTCATGTCTTTTGCCCACGCTATCAACCCCAGGAGGGTTAAAATATCATGAATATGATCGTTTTCATATTCTTCAGTTTGCTGTTTTTGATGACTGCTACTTATTTTCTGTTAACTAAAGTTGCTTGTGTCTTGGTTGAAACTGCCCTCACCCTGACCAAAGCAAATGAATTTGCCCAGACAATCTTGGAAATCATCAAAAACTTCAAAAAATAAGATGGGAAATGGACTAAAATTATGATGATTAGTAAGCATTCGGTCAAAATGCTCCCATCAAAAATTTAGCTACTTTCGCCTATGGCAAAGTGACCACCTTATTTTTAATATCAACGTTCTAGCCTGTTACCATTGGATTGGTTTCAGGCTTTTTCCTTTACACTAACTAATATATCACAGAATTACAATAGTATACTATTCTATCTCAATCAAATTTTTAGCCGACGGGTGGAAAAAAGATTTAAACAAAAGACGGTCTAATAGTATTATATCTGCCAGATATAAAGCGTTGTTGATACTATAATGCGGTTATAAAGTATCTAACATTAGACTGTTAATGAGTATTAATTACAGTATTTCCCTTGTGTAGCAAGTTATCTAATAAAATTTATAAGAAAATCGAGTTGAGTAGGTTGGGTTGAAGAATGAAACCCAACAAATGCAAGGAATAGTGATAAGCAGTCAAAAAGAGTTAATTACCTGTTATCCTAGCTTTCGCGGAGTTTTCCCGTAGGGTATGAAGTATAGGAAAGTGGAATAGTATACTATTGTGAGTGAATATTTTTAATTGAGAAATTTTTATAGGTTAATAAAATATAGCTAAAATCAGTATAATAATATCATTTTCAAAAATCGCAACTCTCCATTGCTGATAAAAAGGGTTATAATTACACTAATAACAGCTTAAAATATTATTCTGGTAAATTACTAGATAATTGAGAATAAAGTAGGTAAATCAATCTTACTTCGCGCTCTTCGCGTCTTTGCGGTTCAATACTACAACAGGGGAAAGTTTGAGTTATTCGCACAACTGACGCAGGGTTTAATCTGTGGTGTTTGGGTTCATGGTTGTGAAAAAGTATTAATTGATATTATTATACTAGAGGTAAAGCCTCTTAAGGGCATTCATAGTGAGAAAATAGGAACGGGGTTGTTAATTTATTGGTATTAATTTATATTTAACTGCTAGTTGAGGTTACTGTTAAGGGTATGTGGGTTGATATTTGATGATGCGATCGCCTACGGCGGGCGTTTCGCCATCAGCTACGCTGGGTGTTTCGCCATTGCCTAAAAATCGTCCCACAAAATCACCCCAATTTCCTAAAACTGCACTGTAAAGAATTATTATGATTGTGCCATAGCATTCCTGTTTGATTTTGGAAAAATACTGAGGTGGGCATTTCCTAAAGTTGTTCGCTTCTATTTAGTGTTTTATCCCAAAATGCCTACCCTACACATACCTATAAATTGATTAGTTTAATGCCCTGAATTAAAATTCGGGCTAAAAGCTAAATTGCGTTAAAACGCAATAAATCAAAAAAGTCAAAATTTATTCTCAAGTAAAATTAACTTTCTTACCTCCTGCCTTCTGCCTCCTGCCTCCTGTCCCCTGCCTCCTGCCTCCTTATTCTAAGTGCATAAAAATGGTTTTCAATAGTTCGGCACGGGTGAAAGGTTTGGTTAAATAACCGGAAGCACCGACGACTTTGGCTTTAACTTTATCTACTATTCCTTTACTTCCTGTAACAAAGATAATTGGGACTTCTTTAAATAGGGAATTGTTGCGAATAATCCGACATAATTCATAACCGTCAATGCCTGCCATACTTAAATCAAGTAATATTAAATCTGGTTTATGTCTAATAATAGACATGACTGCTTTAACGGGATCGTTGACTGTAACTACCGAAATATTTTCATCAGCTAAAAAGCGATTGATTTCTTTTAAAATTGTGGGACTATCATCAACAGAAACGATTTTGTATGGTTTTCTTAAGGTAATCGTAGCGGTGGTTACTTTTTCTGGTTCTGATTCTGTGTTATTAGATATTATTGATTGTTGGGGATTGTCATCTGATGCGGTGGTTATTTCTAATAAAGTTTGAGGAATAGTTACTTCTTCTTGTGTGATTAATGGTTGTTCTGGTAAATCAGTGGTTTCTAATGCCACTCCTACTGTAACTAATTGCCGATTAAATGCTTCTGTGATATATTGAGGAAGTTGTGAAGGTTCTGTGGGTTCTGTACCAATTTTTGGTAGTTGATCATACGGTGGATCTGGTTGATGTAAAATTATTGAACCTTTGACAATGTGAGGGTAAAGGGTTTGAGCTAGTTCTATTTCGTCTTGGCCGATAATGACTGCTAGATGACGCAGGCTAAAACCTTTCATCCAGTTGGTGAGATTTTCTTGTAATTCGGGTAATGTTTGATCATAAAATTTACTGCTGACTAAAAGGTGTGGACGTTGGTAAGGTGAGGAAATTTCTGGAGATAAGGTGTACCAGCAACTCAATTTTGCTTGGCAGTAATCAATGATGCTTCCTCCGTCCATTTTGCAAATTTTAGGCATTCCCTCTTGTGGTGCTGTGAGGATGTAATGACCTGTTTTGATCAGCAAAAATGATTCAATAACTTCTTTGACTAATTCTTGAATCAATATTGCTGCTTCTGTGGAGGCTAGATGTTTTTCGGTGATCAGCCAGTTAATTGCTTGGTATTCTGGTAATTGACTGAGTAGATTAGAGTCTGGTGGAGTGAATGCGGGTTGCCAGTCAGGTTCAAATTTCATGCGTAATTGGATACGTATTTCACTGGTGAGTGAGGGAATTTGCTGACTTAGACGGCGTAAATGTCGCTCTAATCTGTCAAAGGGTTCTATTGAATGTGTAGCATAGATAACTTTGCCTTGATCAATGTAGATTGACCAGGAGAGAGAGTGGCTAAAGGCGTGTAAACAGAGGCGATCGCTAGAATTGGTTAATTGTCTAAATAAACCTTGGGGGGAGAGGTTAGTAAATGTGCCGTGATAATTCATGTTTCTGACAAATTTCTCCGAAAACTCGACCTAAAATTACAGTGTAAGGGGGCAGGAGAGAATAACAGCTTATTTTTTGACTGGATAGTTATCTCCGTTAATTTTCACTTGTAATATTTTCTGAACTTTAACATTTTTTGATTAACTGATAAATCAAGAGTGAGCAGTTATTGTAAATGATTCTTAGGGAAGATGATCCACATTGTAGAGAAATGTTTTGGTTATACTGAGCGTAGGTAGTGATTTTGTCCAATACCAGCAGTTAGGAAGCAAAAAGATTGGTTATTTGTAGTGGAGCTTGATGGAAATAAATATCCAGTTCAAAAATTTAAAAATGCTTGTGTAAGTAAGTTATCTTACCTCCTGCCTCCTCCCTTTTACCTTCTTTATTGTTGTCATAATTACAAATTGAGAATTTTTAACTGGATCAAGTTCAAGAGTTTTTTTTAATTGTTAGGTTTCTACATAGAATCTTTAAATAATTGTTTAGTTAAATGTATATATTGATTATTATATTCTGAGTTAACTGGATATAAAATCGGGTAGAGACGATACATTTGTTAATCTTTCCCCCCTATACTATGACCTTTGACTCAATTATGTTAATGATGAAGGTTTCCTGAAATCTAGGGATAATTTGGGGAGAATAATCTATAAATTAAGATTCAGCCATCTACCACAAAATATCACACTTGTTCTCATGCTAGGGTCAAAAACCAACTAGATTCTTTTGAGAAAAAGAAAATTCAAGCTTTGGAATATAACATAACACAAAAAGTTATGCTCGATACATTAAAACTTGACGAAGTAGTAGAATTTGCAGAAAATCCAGAACCACGTTGTCCTTGTGTGTTATTACTAGATACATCTGGCTCAATGCAAGGGCAAAGGATTGAAGCATTAAACCAAGGCTTGCTAAGTTTGAAGGATGAACTAGTCAAAAATTCCTTAGCGGCCAGACGGGTAGAAGTGGCGATCGTCACTTTTGATAGTATTGTGAATGTGGTGCAAGATTTTGTCACTGCTGATCAATTTAATCCGCCGATTCTTACAGCCCAAGGTCTAACGACGATGGGGGCGGGAATTCATAAAGCATTAGATATCATTCAAGAGCGCAAATTGCAATATCGGGCTAATGGGATTGCTTATTATCGTCCGTGGGTGTTTATGATTACTGATGGTGAACCACAAGGGGAACTAGACCATATCATTGATCAGGCCGCCCAACGTCTCCAAGGAGATGAAGCGAATAAACGAGTTGCATTTTTTACTGTGGGTGTAGAAAATGCGAATATGAGCCGCTTAAATCAAATTGCTGTGCGGACACCGCTAAAACTCCAAGGATTAAATTTTGTGGAAATGTTTGTCTGGCTGTCGGCTAGTATGTCAACTATTTCCCACTCCCAAGTAGATGAACAAGTAGCACTACCACCAATTGGCTGGGGATCTGTTTAATTTATAAACAGTAGCGGCCTGATGTTCACCGTTAACAGGCTGTGAGAAAAAGTCTATGAGTACATTACAACAACAGATTCCTGAATGGCGAATAGTAGCGGCTTCAGTTTGTGGAACTAGCCATATTAAAAACCAGCAACTATGTCAAGATGCACACCATTGGCAAATTTTGCCTAATAACGTGTTAGTCGTAGCGGCGGCAGATGGTGCCGGTTCTGCTAGTTTAGGTAAAGTAGGAGCGATGATTGCTGTAGAAGTGGCGATCGCACACCTTTCGCAGCAAGTAATTACCCCTGATGTTCTCGCTAATGACAGTTTATTAAATGATTTGCTGCATGGGGCGCTGTTAGTTGCCAAGGAAGCGGTAGAAGCCGAAGCTGTGGCGGGTAATAATCAACCTTATGATTTAGCCACTACTTTAATTTTAGCGATCGCCTCACCTCAAGTAGTCGCTGTAGCACAAATTGGCGACGGTTTAGCTGTAGCTAAGGATAGTCAAGGGCAATTAATAGCTTTAACTTCCCCTAAAAATGGCGAATATTTCAATGAAACAACTTTTTTGACCTCACCTAATGCTATAGATACAGTCCAAATTAAATTTTGGCGAGAAAACATAGTTAATCTTGGTGTCCTCACCGACGGACTACAAATGCTGGCTTTAAATATGGTAGTTGGTGAACCGCATAAACCGTTCTTCTTCCCGTTATTTGAGTTTGCTGCTAATGCTGAAGATAAGGTGATAGCAAAAGAGCAGTTGGTGAGGTTTTTAAGCTCAGACCGCATTACTCAACGTACTGATGATGATCTGACATTGGTAATTGCGGCTTTGAGTCGTTAGTCATTGGGGAACAGGGAACAGGGAACAGGGAACAGGGAACAGGGAACAGGGAACAGGGAACAGGGAACAGGGAACAGGGAACAGACAATAGGCAATAGGCAATAGGCAATAGGCAATAGAGAATTAATTCTCCTTTCCCCCCTGCCCCCTGCCCCCTGCTTCCCTACCTCTTCCCTCCTGCCAATTTGGAAGACTGGGAGTAAACTAATTTCATAACTGTATTTATTTAGGTTTTTAGGAAGTATAGTGTCGAAGCGCATTCAATTAATTTCTTTATTAGTAGCTTGTGGTTTATGGGGTATACCCACAATCGCCAATGCACAAGCCTTAGTGCCACATACACTACAACTCGACTCAGCCAAATTAGAAGCCCAAGGGTTAAATTTAGCTAGAGAAGCGGCACAATTAGCCCAATTTCAGCAAATTGATTTAGCCTTACCAAGAGCAAGATTAGCTACCCAACTGGCACCCAAAAATGATAAAGTTTGGCTGTTATTAGGTGGCTTGTACTTGCAGACTAGAGAATTAGATGAAGCGATCGCCAGTTTAAAAAAAGCCCAAACTCTCAACCCTAAAAATGCAGATGTGTTATTTGCCTTGGGTTCAGTCAGCTTTCAACAAAAAAACTATCAAGCTGCCGTTGAAAATTATCAAGCAGGTTTAAAGCTCAATCCTAAAGATGCTGAAGGCTGGTTTGATTTAGGTAATGCTTACTTTATGCTCAACAGATGGCCTGATGCGATCGCGCAATTTAACAAAGCCGTTGCTCAAGATCAGAAATTTTGGCCAGCAATTAACAATATTGGATTAATCTACTATGAACAGGGCAACGTAGATGCAGCGATTAAGCAATGGCAAGCAGCCGTAAAAGTAGATCAAAAAGCCGCAGAACCCTTACTCGCCTTAGCTGTAGCCTTATATACTAAAGGCGACCAAAAACAAGGTTTAGCTTTGGGTGAATCAGCACTTCGCATTGACCAGCGTTATGCTGACCTAGAATTTCTCAAAGAAAATCTTTGGGGCGATCGCCTATTAACACATACCAAACAATTCTTAGAACTACCCCGAATGCAAGCAGCCTTAAGGCAAGAGGTGGTTTTACCTTCCGAGTAGCGGAGCAGGGGAGCAGGGGAGCAGGGAGAAGGGAAAAAAATTAACAACTTATGATTTTTATCCGGTTTTTCAAGGATAAGGAAATCCGAAATCTCAAATCCAAAATCCAAAACAGAAAATCTCAAATCCCCTCTTTCCCTCCTGCCCCCTGCCTCCTGCCTCCTGCCTCCTGCCTCCTGCCTCCTGC
>DATGXB010000193.1:0-37079 GCA_035299225.1 Nostocaceae cyanobacterium
AGCTATTAGTTCCCATTGTTCCCAAGTTAGATTACTGGGGTATACTTTAGTCATTGGCTCACAGGGTGTTTTTTCTACAATTTCAGTTTAATCCTTGTGAGCTTTCCTACAACACCCCCCACTTTTAAAACATCCTCTAAACTACAGCCATCGGAAAAATTCCAAACATTAATAGATATTTTCCCAGCATCTGATATAATGCTTAATAGAATTCTTGAAGTTGCTGCTCAAGATAAAAGATTGTATTGATAATTTAATAGCCTGTAGGTTGGGTTGAGTAACTGCAAAATTAATCGTTAAATAAAAAGTGCGGGAGATACATTAAAAAATGCTCCTAATGCTTTTGCTTGTGCTTTGCTAATGGATCTTTTACCATTAATAATCTCCGAAACTAGACTTTTTGAACCGATAATTTCTACTAAATCTAATTGTTTTAAACTCCGTACATCCATTAAGTGTAAGAGAATTTCTTGAGGAGATGAAGATTCTAAGGGAAATTGAGAATTTTCATACATTTCCACTAGAATAGACAGTAATTCTAATAAAGAATTTTCTTCTGGAGAAAGTTCTTCTTTGTCCATTAATTCATCTATACATTCTATAGCACGATTGTATTCATCCTCAGAATTAATAACTTGAGGTTGGTATTTCTCTAAAAGATGGCCGTAGGTTTTTCTGTCTAGTGTGATAGTCATAATTGAATCACTTTTTACTCAATACATAGTTCTGCATTTTGTGATTGAGAAAGTTTAAACTCTCCCACTTACATTTTAATTAAGTTTTTTCTGAGATTGTTTTTTGAAGTGAGGGTCATCTTTCCATTTGCCAAGTTCATACTCATCATGGGTTAACAGATATTTATAATAAATTATCTTGGCGGAAAAATTAAAACCTACAATTAAGCGATAAGATTTAAGATTAAAAACTAAAAATCTCTCTACTTGATCTACACTTCTATCATAGGTTTGGCGTATATCTTCTAAATGTTGCCACTCAGCTTGTTTGACAATGTTACACCAAGCTTTAACAGCTTTTTGTATATCTTCAGAAAATCTTTTAGAATCTTCAATAACATTTTGTCTCTTAATTAACCTCATAAAATATTAATATATTTTTCTCTTTAGGTTCTCATATTGTAAACCAAAAGTCAAGGATCAGATTTATTAATGTTAAGATTCCCATGAGAGGCGATCGCCTCTTTCCATTTGTGATGATTTAATATCATGCCTCTTAGTTTAAAATCAATGTCTAATTATCCTTATAAAAAATAAGTACAATATAGTTTTATACCATTCCTAACTTTGCCCTCTGCCTCCTGCTACCATGCAAGAAATAACCATTGTCATTTGTCCGGGAATACATGACCCCAGGATCACAGAAAGCTTTTTAACCACATGGTTAAGTGTATCAACATATATGACAAATCGTAACAATGAATTAAGTATCATAATTTATCCAGGAAAAGGGCTGTTATCTTTATCAGGACTTCATATTTTGGAGTTTTTGCGCGATCGCTTGGCCGATAAGCTAAAATCGCCTGTTGTATTCATTAGTTATAGTGCTGGTGTAGTGGGAGCGATAAGTGCAGCTATGGGATGGCAATTGTTAGGCGGACAAGTGACAGCTTTTATTGCTATAGATGGGTGGGGAGTACCTTTATATGCTAACTTCCCTATCCATCGTCTCAGTCATGACTATTTTACTCATGTCAGTTCTGGATTACTGGGTAGTGGGCAAAGTAATTTTTACGCTGACCCCCCGGTAGAACATTTGGCAATGTGGCGATCGCCCCACACCGTACAAGGCTACTGGGCAGATCCCCCTTCTGATTACTCACCCCCAAAAAAATATCTGACTGTAGCAGAATTCTTGCATCTAATTTTACAACAATACAATGATTAGTTATTAGTCATTAGTCATTAGTCATTAGTCATTAGGGAACAGGGAATAGGGAATTGGCAATGGGGAATTGGGAATTGGCAATAGGCAACAATATTTTTATATTCTTCTTTCCCCCCTGCCCCCTGCCCCTCTGCTCCCCTGCCCCCCTGCCTCTTCTTGGCACTCCGCACTCAATTCTTGATTAGACGCTCTTTTAAGCGTTGGGGGTTGCCTTGGTCAAGGAGAGAGCCGTTTTCTAATAAGAAAGCGCCATCACAATAGTTCAACTCATCTAGGCGATGTGTTACCCATAAGGCTGTTATGCCTCGGCTTTTGACTAGCTTGTTTACACTAGCCACTAAATCGAGTTGACTGTCTGGGTCTAATAGTGCTGTGGGTTCATCTAATAATAAAACTTCTGAGTTGCGAGCGATCGCCCCAGCAATGGCCACTCGTTGTTTTTGTCCACCAGAAAGGGCATAAATGGGACGGCGTTGCAGTGATAGCAAGTTAACCGCCCCTAATGCTTCCTCAACCCTAGCTCGAACCATTGCTGAAGTTAACTTTTCTTCTACTAAACCGAAGGCCACATCAGCACCGACAGTAGGCATAACTAACTGATGATCAGGGTTTTGGAAGACGAAACCCACGGGGGGCGCAACTTCCACTGTACCAGATTGGGGAGTTAATAAACCTGCTATCAACCTCAACAGTGTAGATTTACCACTGCCATTTGTACCCAAAAGCATCCAAAATTCTCCTTTAGGTACTTGCAGAGAGCAAGATTTAATCGCTGGTTGCCCATTTGGCCAGAGAAAGTTGAGATCCTTAACTTCGATGCCTGCTGTCGTCATTTATACACCGATTTTATTCACTAGCTAGAGCGAAAAATCCTGGTGATCTGCCTGGAGTAGCTGCGCCATCTTTTTGAGAAATCTGGATACCAGAAATTTCACTAGCCCGAACAGCAATCTTTTTCTCTGTTTTACCCTCACACTTAAGTTCCACAATATCAGGGTTGCCAGAGCGCATTGCTGCCAAAACTAATTGATAGACAGCTTCCGCATCTTCAGCTGTTTTGCGTTGTACCGATACTGGAAAAGCAGTATTTTTGATGCTTAAGTCGATGGTAAACATTTAGGAATAATCAGGATTTCACTTTATAGATAAATTAGTTTAACAAAATTAGGCAGGGTGTGGAGTAGAAGAGGCAGAGGGGCAGAGGGGCAGAGGGTAGGTAGCAGGAACAGTAAAGCCGAACTTTGGACGGGGGGCAGAGGGGAAAGAAGAAATAATTCCTGATTTCCTAATGACTATTCCCTGTTCCCTGTTCCCTATTCCCTGTTCCCTGTTCCTTGTTCCCTATTCCCTGTTCCCTGTTCCCCGTTCCCTGTTCCCTTATAATAAAAGATGGGAGAGAGTAAACGCAGGCGGTTGCAGGTCAGTCCTAGAGGCTGGTTTGAGGAAAGTCCGGGCTCTCGAAAGACCAAACTTGCTGGATAACGTCCAGTGCGAGCGATCGTGAGGATAGTGCCACAGAAAGATACCGCCAAAACAGTTCAAATCAAAAGTTTGAATTTGTGATGGTAAGGGTGCAAAGGTGCGGTAAGAGCGCACCAGCAACGTCGAGAGGCGTTGGCTCGGTAAACCCCGGTTGGGAGCAAGGCCGAAGGAACTATGGTTGGTCTTTTACCAGTTCCGCAAAAAGTGAGCCGCTAGAGGTGTTTGGTAACGAACATCCCAGATAGATAACTGCCCTCTATTTGTAGGAAAATTTCTACGGTAGAGAACAGAACCCGGCTTATGTTTTGCTCTCTCTCTATTAATTAATGAGGGTGTAGGGGGTAGGAAAAGGGAAAGGCAATATTATTTTGATATACTCTGTCAATAGGTCTAAATTTAATTATCATTAATTCAATCCTGGAAATAGTTACTCTATACCCTACACCCCTCTTTGAATGTCCCGCGTTTATCCCCGTCGTCAACGACAACTAGAAAGTTTAGTGCAAAAGTTAGATTTGTCCCCCCAGTCGCCTATAAAATGGGAACTTCTGGATTTGGCTCTAACTCATCCTACGGTATCGGAAACAGCCAATTATGAACAGTTGGAGTTTGTTGGTGATGCGGTGGTGCGGTTGGTGGCGGCGGTGGTGTTGTGGGAACATTACCCTGATTGTTCGGTGGGGGATTTTGCGGCTATTCGTTCGGTACTGGTGAGCGATCGCATTCTGTCCCAATTAGCTAGAGAATATGGTTTAGAACTATATCTTTTAGTGGCTGGTAGTGCTACTGCTGATCATGTTGGACAAGAATCACGTCTGGCTGACTCTTTCGAGGCGGTGTTAGGTGCGTTATATTTGAGCACTAATAATTTAGAGTTGATTCGTTCTTGGTTAGATCCGCATTTTATTAAGTTAACTAAAGAAATTCGGCTTGACCCGGCTCGACTCAATTATAAAGCGGCTTTGCAAGAATGGACTCAAGCTCAATTTAAGGTTTTACCAGAATATCGAGTTGTGGAAGTTTCTCAACCTCATCGCACTCAAGAAAGGTTTATGGCTGAGGTGTGGTTACACGAAAAAATGCTAGGTCAAGGAAAAGGACGTTCTATTAAAGCTGCTGAACAAGCCGCAGCAAAAGAGGCTTATTTAGGAATCACGGAAGAGAAGCAGGAATGAGGCAGGGGGCAGGGGGGCAGAGGGGCAGAGGGGAAAATAAAAATTAATTCCTAATTGCCTGTTCCCTGTTCCCTGTTCCCTGTTCCCTGTTCCCTAATGACCAATAACTAATAACTAATGACTAAAATTAACATTGCAATTATCGGGGTGGGACGTTGGGGAGTGCATTTGTTACGTAATTTTTTGGCACATCCTCAAGTTAATGTGGTGGCGGTTTCTGATTTGCATTCAGAACGGTTACAGGAAATTAAGCAACAATTTAATTTAGATGATAGTGTCTTATTAACTACTGATTGGCAAGCTATTAAACAAATTTCTACTTTAACGGCGGTGGCGATCGCTACTCCAGCAAGTAACCATTATAGCTTAATTTTAGATGCTTTGCAGCATAATTATCATGTTTTAGTAGAAAAGCCTTTAACCCTTGACCCAGAAGAATGTTACACCCTCTGCGAGTTAGCTGATTCTCAGGGGTTAATATTGATGGTTGACCATACTTATTTATTTCACCCCGCTATCGAACGGGGTCAGGAGGTTTTACAAACAGGGGTTTTAGGTGATTTACGCTATGGTTACGCTACCCGCACTCATTTGGGTCCAGTCCGTCCAGATGTTGATGCACTTTGGGATTTAGCTATTCATGATATCGCTATTTTTAATACTTGGTTGAGTAAATTGCCTGTCAGTGTGCAAGCTGAGGGTAAGGTGTGGTTACAACAAAACCCCATACCTCCTATGTTTCCCTCTGGTTTAGCGGATTTAGTTTGGATTACTTTGAATTATCCTGATAATTTTACAGTTTATATTCATTTATGTTGGCTAAATCCTGATAAACAGCGTCGTTTAGCTGTGGTGGGTAGTCGTGGCTGTTTAATTTTTGATGAAATGTCTCCCAGTTCACCGTTAATTATCATACACGGGGAATTTAGTCAAGAGGGAAATAGATTTATTCCCGTGAATCAACGTCAGGAAGTGTTAGCAGTGGAAAAAGCCGAACCTCTAAAAAAAGTATGCGATCGCTTTGTGAATTGTGTGTTGCAAAATACCCCCTCTTTGATTTCCTCCGGTTGGGTGGGTAGAGAATTGGTACAAATTTTAACCGCTTTAACCGCATCCTTAAATCAAGGCGGTAAGGTGATTAAATTAACTAATGTTTAAGTAAAGGAGGATGAAAAGGTGATTATATATGACTCCTGCCTTTTGCCTCCAGCCTGTTAACAAAACTTAAATATAAACTTTAAAACTTTCTTTAATAAGAAATTCAAATCAATAACTTAAAAACTTTCAAAGAATAACTTATTGATTTCTTGATATATTGTGAGAGCATTCAAAATTGAGTACGTGTAGCAAGCGCGGAATTTATGTCTGTGAAAAGCAGGATATTAACATCTTTGCCAGAAACAGGAAGCAAACGTCAAAAAGCTCTATATTATCTGATAAATATAGGCAATTTGAGTAAGTTTTGTCTTGCACAATTTAAAATCCCGTGATGTGCAACCTTTTCATCCTTAGCTCACCCAATTGCTAAACCTCTAGCAATACTTACCCTCTGATTTACCTTTCCCAAGTTAGGGCATGGGATCAGGAGAAAAAGCAGAAAAAAAGAGTTAAATAGCTCTGTACTGCCGAAAATTAGCGAAATTTCCAGGGATAAATTTTAAAATCTGGACTTGAGCAGGTTTAGTAAGGAAGCAAAAGAGATAAAAGAAAATTCTATATTCGTTGGGATGAGGAAAAATCAAGGCACTAGCGAGGATTGGTGAGGAAAATTAAACAGAGAGAAAAGAGAAAAAAGCTAAATCAAAGGCTTTCTTTCCTCCTGGTTAATGCCTGACTGTATTAGTTGCCTTTTTGCAGAAAATAACAGAGGTGCGGTAAATTTTATCGCTACCAATTTGTTGTTGCACTACTCTACCCAAGCCCGACCCAATATATAAGTTTTTCTTATTCTTCCTCTAAGCAGGGATAAAGAGTAGGGGTGAAAACAAAATGTACATAACGTGATTTGATAGTAAAAAGAGTGACTTCTTGGAAGGAAAATATGTCTTACGCGCAAACGAAGACTCAGGCGAAAGCCGGGTATCAAGCCGGGGTTAAAGATTACAGACTAACTTATTACACACCCGATTACACACCTAAAGATACAGATATTTTAGCGGCTTTCCGCGTTACACCCCAGCCTGGAGTTCCCTTTGAAGAAGCTGGTGCGGCTGTAGCTGCTGAGTCTTCCACTGGTACTTGGACAACTGTTTGGACAGACTTGCTCACCGACCTAGACCGCTACAAAGGTCGTTGTTATGACATCGAGCCAGTTCCAGGTGAAGATAACCAATTTATTGCTTACATTGCTTATCCTCTAGACCTGTTTGAAGAAGGTTCTGTTACCAATATGTTTACCTCGATTGTAGGTAACGTATTCGGTTTCAAAGCTTTAAAAGCTCTGCGTTTAGAAGACTTACGGATTCCCGTAGCTTACCTAAAAACCTTCCAAGGGCCTCCACACGGTATCCAAGTAGAGCGCGACAAATTGAATAAATATGGTCGTCCTCTGTTGGGTTGTACAATTAAACCCAAATTAGGCTTGTCTGCTAAGAACTACGGACGTGCTGTATACGAGTGTTTACGCGGTGGTTTGGACTTCACCAAAGATGATGAAAACATCAACTCTGCTCCTTTCCAACGTTGGCGCGATCGCTTCTTGTTTGTAGCAGAAGCCATCCACAAAGCACAAGCAGAAACAGGTGAAATCAAAGGTCACTACTTAAACGTAACTGCACCTACCTGTGAAGAAATGCTGAAACGGGCTGAGTACGCGAAAGAACTCAATATGCCCATCATCATGCACGACTACCTAACCGCAGGTTTCACCGCTAACACCACCTTAGCTCGTTGGTGTCGTGATAACGGAATGTTGCTGCACATTCACCGCGCGATGCACGCAGTAATTGACCGTCAAAGAAATCATGGTATTCACTTCCGTGTATTAGCTAAAGCTTTACGTATGTCTGGTGGGGACCACATCCACACAGGTACAGTAGTTGGTAAACTGGAAGGCGATCGCGCCATTACAATGGGCTTCGTTGACCTATTACGTGAAAACTACGTAGAACAAGACAAAACACGCGGTATTTACTTCACCCAAGATTGGGCTTCCATGCCTGGTGTAATGGCAGTTGCTTCCGGTGGTATCCACGTATGGCACATGCCCGCACTAGTTGAAATCTTCGGTGACGACTCCGTATTACAATTCGGTGGTGGTACACTCGGACACCCCTGGGGTAACGCTCCTGGTGCAACCGCAAACCGTGTAGCATTAGAAGCTTGTATCCAAGCTCGTAACGAAGGCCGTAGCCTAGCTCGTGAAGGTAACGACATCATTCGTGAAGCTGCTAAATGGTCTCCTGAACTGGCTGCTGCTTGCGAACTGTGGAAAGAAATCAAGTTCGAGTTCGAGACTGTTGATACCGTCTGATAAATCACAGATAGGGTTTGAGTGCTGAGTTAAAATACTCAAAACTCAAAACTCTTTATCCGGCTGGGGTCAAGCATGAATCTCAAGCAAATTGCGAAAGACACCGCCAAAACTCTCCAAAGTTATCTCACGTATCAAGCACTAAGGACAGTATTGGCGCAGCTAGGCGAAACAAATCCACCTTTAGCCCTCTGGTTGCACAACTTTTCTGCCGGAAAAGTTCAAGACGGAGAAAGCTTAATTGAACAGCTATTCCGAGAAAAACCGGATTTGGCATTGCGGATTATGACAGTTAGAGAGCACATTGCTGAAGAAGTGACAGACTTTTTACCGGAAATGGTACGCTCTGGTATTCAGCAAGCCAACATGGAACAACGTCGCCAGCACTTAGAACGCATCACGCAACTCGACTTATCCCACCCCAGCCCCGAAACTAACTCTAACGAAGATAATTTATCAAGTTAGAATCAATTACCCAAGTAGTAAAAATCGCCATTCATCATTTAGCCATGCAAACCTTACCAAAAGAGCGTCGTTACGAAACCCTCTCTTATCTTCCTCCCCTCACTGACGCACAAATCGAAAAGCAAGTTCAGTATATTCTCAACCAAGGTTACATTCCTGCCATTGAGTTTAACGAAACTTCCGAACCTACAGAGTTCTTCTGGACAATGTGGAAGTTACCTTTGTTCAACGCTAAAACCACCCGTGAAGTATTGAGCGAAGTACAATCTTGCCGTTCTCAATATCCTACCCACTACATCCGCGTTGTAGGTTTTGACAACATCAAACAGTGTCAAATTCTCAGCTTCATCGTTCACAAACCCAACAGATACTAAAATCTGATTCGGTTTAAATAATTGAACACAGAAAGGGAGGTAAATAAACATACCTCCTTTTTTGCATTTACAGAAAAATACCAACGTTAAGACACAGGTAAAGTGATTTTTTTTAGTTTTTGATAGAATTAGAAGTTGAGTAGCAAGTACAAAGCTAAAGGTAGTAATTATGCAGCAAATTACTCTGGCTGAAGCCTCTCAAAATTTACCTGCTTTAATTGAAGCGACACTTAGCGGTGAAGAAATTATCATTATTAAAGATAATGAACCTGTAGTTAAGTTAATTCCTGTATTACCAGTTAAACGCCGTCGTCAACCTGGTAGTGCCAAGGGAATGGTAACAATGACTGATGATTTTGATGCTCCTTTAGAAGACTTTCAAGAGTATATGTGATATGTTTTTGATAGATACACACACATTCATTTGGTATATAACAGATAATTCTCGATTAAGTAGTCAAGTGTTAGACTTGATAAACGATGAGAATAATCAGATTTTTCTGAGTATTGCCAGTATTTGGGAAATGGGAATTAAGCATGGGTTAGGAAAGCTAACTTTTACTATGCCATTTGAGATGTTTCTCACTCAGCAACTTAGTATTAATGATTTTAGTGTGTTAGATATCAAAATCAGTCATATTATTACTGTTTCCCAACTACCTTTGTATCACCGTGACCCTTTTGACAGAATGTTAATTGCACAGGCTGTAGTAGAAAATATAACTGTGATTAGTGCTGATACCGTTTTTGATGCGTATCCTGTACAGCGTTTGTGGTTATAGATATCAATATGAAAATTAACCAACTGTCGCTTTTTCCTGAGAATCAACCACTAGAAACAGCATCAAAAATAGATAAAACTTCTATACAGTATCTACATATTAAAGATGATATTCCTCTTGATTTGCCAAATGGATCTTTTATTTCTTTAGAAAGAAATACACCTTTAAAAGTTTACTCACTTGGCTTTCAACCTGCAAAAACAATTCCTGAAATTCCCGCTTGGTTTTTACAGAAATATACATCTGAAAAATCTGTAATTCTTGAACCGTTTGCAGGTTCGGGAACTAGCATTATTGAAGCTTTAAAAATTGGCAGAAAGGTGATTTGGTCAGATAATAATCCTCTGAGTCAATTAATTTGTAAAGTTAAAACTACTCGTTTCCCACTAATTGATATTTTAACAGCATCTCAGCAAATCGTAGCAGCAGCTAATATTGAAACAAATATAATTAATAGTGTTGAATTTAGTAATAAAGATTTTTGGTTTCAACAAGAAGTACAAGCAGGATTAGAAATTATTAAAAATCAAATATTTTTGGCAAATCCCGATTTTCAACCAGTTTTATTACTAGCTTTTGCTTCTACTGTGAGAAAATGCTCTGATATGAATGATGGGATGATATTGGCTGCAAAGCGTTCTAATGTGAAAGAAATACCTCAAAGAAGTCGGACAGATGTATTCAAATATTTTCAATTTTATATTGATAAAATTATAGACGCTCTTTCTGAATGGTATAAATATAATTGGGATATTGATGATATTAGAGAAGTTGCTTCACATGATGCACGAAATTTAGATGGAAATTGGTTATGTGATGCGGTGGTGACATCTCCTCCGTATATTAACGCTATTGATTATATTTGGGCTAGTAAATTTGAGTTACATTGGTTAGAGTTTGTTAAAAATAATCAAGATAGATTAAATTTAAGTTCTCAAGAAATTGGAACGGAAAGAATTGCTAGTAGTGAATATAAAGAACTTGGTAAAACAGGTAATAATGAGCTTGATAAATTAATTGCAGAGATATTTTATGGAGAAAAATATAAAGCGAGTAAAGGGCAAAATCAATTAAGGGCAAGAGTAGTATATAAATATTTTATGGATATGCAGCAACATTTCTCTAGTTGTTATCATAAATTGAAAACTGGCGGTTATTATTGTTTTGCTGTGGGAGATGTGAGCAAAATTTGTGGTGTTGATATTCCTGTGGCTAATTTATTAGCAGATTTTGCCACTAATGTGGGATTTCAAGAAGTTTTCAGGTTTCATCTTTTATTAAAAAACCGTAAATTAAATATTCCTAGAAATCTTGATTGGGCAGGAACTATTAAACATGATACGATAGTGGTGATGCAAAAATTATAAATGAGTGCATGGTGGGCATTTCTAGTTAAAATTCTGAATAGAAGCGAATTATCCTCAGAAATGCTCACCCTACGGATGTTCCTGACTTAATTTATAGTGTAACACATCAAGACCAGATGATTAATTGGCTGTAAAAGGAACGCCAAACAAATCATTTAGATTATTGGGCTTTAAGTTATTATGCCAACTCCACAAACGCGCTATTACTAAGGTAAAAGTTAATAACAAAGTTGCTTTATTAGTTAAAGTCCAAGCTGGCCAATTGAGAGTTCCCATCATGCGGCGTAGGGTGCGAATTAAGCTATTTCTTTCATAGTTTTGTGAACGAGTTTTGAGCAAAGTTTTAATAACTTTGAACAAATTTGTATCAGGATAAGCCCAAACACCAAAACCCCAGAATTTTGTTGTATGGTTTATTTCATCTTGGAGTAATTCATCTAAAACTTTTTGTAGTTCACCTGTAGAATGTGCCATCATCCACAAATAAAGACAGGTAGCGCCGTATTCAGTGGCAACTCGATGTAAACCATGTCTATATAAATCTTCGTTAGGGTTATTTGTGGGTAAATAGCCTCGAATATTTCGCAATTTGGGGGTTATTTTTTCGCCTGTGATTTGGGTGTAAATTTTGAGTAAGGCTGGTGTATGTTGACGTTCTTCTTTTTCCCATAAACCAGGTTCTAATAAATGCTCATTTTCGTCTATCATTCCACCAACAAATCGCGCCATATCTGGATGTAATTGGGCTAAATATTGGCGGCTGGTTTGGGTATAACCTCTAATGGGTGCTTCTGTATCTAATGCACCGACAAGAATTGATAAAAAGATTTCTGGCTGAATACCAATGATTTGTTCTCGGTTAATAGCTTGCCAGTTAATATGTTTCCAAGGTCTTACATGATGGTTTTTAAATTGTATTGGTAAATCTTCTAAGCGTTCATTTAAAATTTCTGGTGTAATATAATGATTGACTAAGGATTTAATGCGGTGTTGTAGTTGCCAATAGTTAGGGTGTTGATAAGTTGCACCGGCTAAGTCTGCGTTAACTGGGTTAAGTGTGTTAACCATAAATTTGGGATGTTGATTTTGATGATTTTTCCACTTTAGGTAATGCTTGATTTATTTGTCAGTGGTCTAAAGTCTAATATTTTTGATGGTTGATGATTGATGAGTAAGCCGGCATTTCTCTCAAACTTAGATAAAAAGTCAGAGTGTTTTGCCGGCATTATGTTAATGTCTATTACAAATTAATAGGAAAATATAACAACTGTTAATTACAGCATATTTCAGGTAAATGAGGTACAAATTTTTGGGACAAACCCTTATACCAAGGGACTTTCAATCCTGTTCCCTGTTCCCTGTTCCCTGTTCCCTGTTCCCTGCTGTAATTTTATCTAGTCGGGATAGATAAAGGTGTAGAAATTAATGATGGAACTTTGGCTAGTACCGACATTGGAGTAATAGCAGCTTCTACTTCAACTTTTTGAGCGCCAGCAAGAGTGTCTGGTGGAACGACTTCCAACATACCAAACACCGCAGGGCCACGGGAGCCATTGGGATTAGTTAGTAATAAAGAGTGATTTCCTAAAGAAGCATCTGAGGCTATGGTGATAGAGAGTATAAAGATTTGCCCGCCTCCGGGTACTGCTTGGAAACCTGTTTTTTCCACGGTTATGCCATGATCATCTACAAATTGAATAGTGGCGAAGCGATCGCTATCAAAGGCATAGAGTCCCACATTATTTACTGTTGTACCCTGCTCCATTCGCATATTTAAGCTAAAACGCTGGGCTACAGACAGCATATTTAAATCTCTTAAACTATAAGGCCGGGGTAAGGGATGGGTGGGATCACCAGCACAGGGCAGTGATTGAGGTGGTGGTGGTAGTTGAGGAAGAGGTAATCCAGACAAGGCAATCTCAAAAGTCTGGGCAATCTGTGAACCGTAATCAATATTAAATCCATTGATGGTAATATCACTAACAGTAAAACCCTGGTCTTCTGGGACTTCAAACACAGCATGAAGAATATAATCAACATTTTCTCCATTTTGTCGCTTGCGACCTCTAACAACTCGCCAATAGTCTGAGGGTTGAGCATCAGGAGGTGCAGTAAATGGCAGTTGATAAAGATCAAAACTTGGTTGTTGAATGTAAAGACCAACCGGATTTTGTAGAGTGATTCTTACTCCTGAACCTGGTTCCTGAGTACCGCGTACCAATGAGTTGATAGTTGCCCCAATAGTAGGATCGCTATTACGATTAGCACGACCATATTGACTACAGTTAATTAGTTGGTTTTTGTCAGTGATGGGATTCCCTTGACTATCTGCTCGTAAGATCGTCGCTTGTCCACCTAAAAATATTTCTGCACTCAAGGAATTAGGATTGCTAATCAGGTGAACTGCTCCTAAAGTAGTGGTACTGTTCCACTGGTTAAGGTCATCATAAGCAGGTAATCCAGTTTCCCGGTCAATAATGGGCTGGCCGTTGTTATCCCGTAAATACAGGTCTTCTAGTTGCACCTGCTGACCTACTAACTCACGATATATACGCAGAACAATATTCGGGTTAATAGTCCACAGTGAATACCAATACTCTCGATTTTCGCAGGTGAACATCACCTTGGTAATTTTTCCCTCGCCATTACGGGTTACACTCCATTCACAATACTCATCTTGCCATCCTCTTGGGCCTTGAGGCGAATAATCAGGATCTGGTGGGCCATCATCGGCATATTTCCATTGTTCCCGTTGTCCTACATTGGGATAAGTAAATAAAATCCTGTTGGGAAAAGCTGTCCAAGTGATAGGAGCGCCTTGTGTTCCTGCTGGGATATCTGTATTTAAGGGGTTGTAGTATTCAGTTAGTGCAGGTTGGTTGGTAGAACTCCAAGGGTCATTTTGCAGAGTTTGTTGGGTATAGCGGTTAATGTTATCGTTCCAGAGCGATCGCAAAGCTTGTTCTTGATCTTCTTCACCACTTTGGAAATCGTTTTGATTAGCTGGTGGGTCAAACTGAGGTAGTTTAGGCATATTCTCAATAATGGGTAATAAAGGAAATTAACTCTAATTAACGTGGTGTAGTATTTTTAGGTACAATTAGCTTAATTTCTGGATAAATCAGTTTGAGGTAGAAGTAAACTAAACTCATTTAGATTACTAAATGGTAATACGGTTTTAAACTGATTTCTTCGCTGCACACTTAGCCTCATCAACTGATCAAGTTGCTCTGCTGAGGACATTTGGCTGATACTTTGTAGATAATCTTCTATCCGGTTTACTGCTGATGACTGCCATTGATTATCCGGTAAATCCCAAGTGTAGAGAAATTGCTGTTCAGCAGTACATTTATCTATATTATTTGTATCACAAGTCGGTTGGCTGGCTGCTACTGCTCTAACTTTTTCCGCAAAATCATTAGGTACACTACTCACACCTAAATTGATTGTGCCTGATGTGATTGTCTGAGCATATTTCTGGAGGCTAGAACGTTGGTCAGAGAACACTGGATTGCGAAAATCTACCATCAATAAAGCAGTAGCAAATTTATCAGTGATAATTTTTGCAGACAGCAGTTGAGTCAAGAAATATAAATCTTCCGCAGCAGGGACTGGAACAAAGAAAGCAAAATAGGTAGAACCATCCTGCTCATATAAAGGTGAGAGATCAGGTTTAGTTACATCCGATTGCACTAATTTGAACTGATGCTGTTTTAAATAATTATCATATTCCGGGCGATTAAAAGTAATTGCTGGAATTTGATAATCAAGTTTTAAAGCCGTTCTTAAAGCGGAATCCCAAAGAAAAAAGTCATTGGGAATACCCGTAATATTGGCATTTGGTGGACTGGTATTTTCTCCCTTACTTTGGGTTTGAGTGGAAAGCAAATTAACAGTAGTATTAGTAGTTAGATGTCGTAACATCTCATTTACATTGCTCAACTGAACAGTTCCTCCTTGATTGAGGTAGTTGTTTTGCAACCAACTTCTGTAGTAAGTTTGAAATCCACTATTAATAGTTGTTTCTAAATTTTCTGCTCCACTTAATTGTTGAAATAACTTTTCTTGAGTAACAGCCAGTGGAACTACAAGCTGTGAGATTGTTGCCAGTTGGGAGTGCCAGTTGTTCCAAGGGCGCTTTAATTCTTTCATAATTATTACACCATTATGATGGCAATCAAAGCATCCATGACCCATAGTTTGAGGATTTTGTGCTAAGGGAGTATCACCAGCCCAACTCCACACCTTAGTTAATTCTTGTTTCTGTCCTTTCTGTTTACGAAACTCATAAAAGTTGTATTTCTTAGCCTGAGAATCCCATGAGATAACTTGAATAAATCTAGATTCACTACCTGGTGCTGCTGCACTAAGCAGAATATCTCCTTTTGTTGGGGTAGAACCCCAAGTAACGGCATAGCGTAAATTCCGTGATTTATCACGGTCAGCAACATTTAGGGGAATTTGGCTTCCTTCTCCTACCATGTAGCTTTTTTGCTCAAATCCTAGTCCTGAGTTATTAATAGCATTAACAAGGGCATCTACACTATCGGGAAATTGATTTTGACGCAGAATGCTAGTAGCAAAAGGATCATTGAGCTTTTGACTAATCTCTTGTTCTGTCATTGGTTGCACACAATCATCTATCCCTTGGATAAAGCGATAGATTTTACCAGGAATTACTGGTTGACATAAAGAATTATTTTGTGTTGTGCTGACATTTGTTGAGCTAGTCAATAGAGAGTTGTGATTATTATATTTTAAATACTGGGAAATGTTTAACATTTCTTGTTGGATAGTGGCAGAATTTTGGTTATTGATGTTAATAGCCAAAACAGGATAAATATCATAAAAGAATGTTAAAAATAAAGTCAGTAAGCTCAAAAAATAAAGCTTAGTTAGGCGGTTTAAAAACATTCTTCCAGCCTCTAGTATTTGATTATTTATTCTATATAACTTATAGTGAAATGAAATAATAAGTTTTGATAAAAATCTCTTTGATACCGAATCTGCTTTTTATATTTCGCTTGGAAACTTTACTCGATGGTAATTATCTTCTGGAGGGGTGACAATTATCCCTAAAAAAATTAGATTGTAGGTATTATTTGTCAATTTAACTTATAAGCAGTTGTGCAAAATTAATTTCCTACGCGGAGTTAGGGAACAGGGAACAGGGAACAGGGAACAGGGGGAATAAGTTGTGTAATTAATTCTGCCTAATTACTTACTAAATTTGTAAATCAAATTTCTTTTATTTAGCATCCCCCTTGAGAATGAATTCTCAGGCTAACAACGAAGTTCAGATCAAGCGATGTTGCTGATTCATGGGATGAATTTTGTGTCGCGCATTCTCCGTTCGCATAGCGTCTCCGATAGGAGAAGGGTAGATGTAAAGAATCTCTGGCGTTGCTGATTTTAGGGATGCAAATGATTTTGCATAAAGCCAAATACCCTCAAAAATCATACATCAATTCAACAACGTCAGACAGGGATTTATTCCAAATCCTGTATAAAATTGGTTTTCGTGGGGCAGGGCAGGTTTTGTACATTAGTTTTTCATTGTTTGTTCAGGTTATTTGTTAAACCCGCCCCTACGTAGTTAGATTTTAATTATTCCTATCTTCTCACAACTACTTGAAAGGAATTTAAAAAACCGTTGATGGTTTTTGCTAACATTGCTTGTTGCTTTTTAGAAACTATGGCTGTGGCTTGATACAAACGTCCTTCAGCGAAGTACATTCTAGTTTTAAAAATGTTTCCACCGGGATTTACATATTCTATTTCTCTGCCGGGATGACCATTAGAACTGCGAAGATTACGCTGATTAATTAATGTGCTTTTGGTGGTTAATAAAGCGCCTTCTTGGGCTTTATTGAATATTTGTTGAGGGCTGGTTAATTTAGCGTAATCATAAGGAAAGCCATTATAGGTGACGATATAAGATACTTCTTGCTGTGGTGGTTCAGCCATAAATATCTGTAATGGAATTTCCCCCATGTAGGTTTTTTGGATTTGGGTTTTTTGTGTTGGTCTACCTGGCATTAAAACGGCAAAACTTTTATCTGGGGGAGTAAATACCTTCCATTTTGGTTGTACTATTTTGGGAACAGTTGGTTTTTGTGGGGTGGTAGTTGGTTTTTTCTGATTAGTATTGGTTTGCTGTTTTTTAATCTTCTCTGTACGAGGAGAAACAGGGGTTTTTGGCCGATGTACCTGGGCGAAAACAGATCCACTGTAAACCAAAGTAGTAACAATGAAAGGTAAGAAAAGGCGACTAATCATAGTTTTTGCATGGTGAGATGCAGATTGTTCGTTTGTGTTAGTTATAACCTAGAAGCACACAAAGCGGCACCAACTAAACCCACTTGTTGATTAAGAATTATATGGACGGGGATATCTTCCAAAATTGGGCGCATTCTGCCTTTTTGGGTGAAATTGTAGAGAAAACTGCTTTTTTGCATTAAGGGCAAAATTTTGGGGGCGATGCCACCAGCGATGTATAATCCTCCGTAGGGGAGAAGTTTTAGGGCTAGGTTGCCGGCTTCTGCGCCATAGGCTTCGACAAATATTTGCATTGTTTGTTCTGAGAGGCGGTCGCTTCCTTCTAATGCAGCTTTCCCAATTACCGCACCTGGATCAACAGTTTTTTCCTGTTCTCCGGCTTCTTGTTCCCATTGTCTCACTACTTGGGCGATTTCTGGGGTTTCTGTGGCGTGTTTTCTATCCCGCAAAAATTGATAAATAGATATAATCCCTAAACCGGATACAACTCTTTCGACAGAGGCGCGTTGAATGCCATGTTTATCAAGTAGATATTTCAATAATTGAAACTCTAACTCATTGCGGGGGGCAAAATCTGCGTGTCCACCTTCGGAGGGAAATACCTGATACAGATTCCCCTTCCCCTGTTTAATCATAAATCCTTGTCCTAAGCCAGTCCCAGCCCCAATAATGGCTATGGGTGCATCAACTTCGTGTTTACCAACTTGTAAGGTGTAAAAGTCTTGTTTAGTTAATCCCAAAATGCCATAACCTACAGCTGCAAAGTCATTAATCAGGGAAATGGCCGGGATACCTAATTCTTGAGTTAACCTATTTGTATCTAAATACCAAGCCAGGTTAGTTAATTTTGCGGTGTTGTTGACCACTGGACCTGCGATCGCAAAACAAGCTTTTTGGGGTGTTAGGCTGTTAGCTTGAGTTAAGAATTTTTGCACCAACGGCACTAAGTCGGGATAATCTCCACTACGAACACTGTCCTCATAAACGGTGCGTAACCCTGGTGAATCTTCGGAAGTTTCCACCAATCGCAAAATCGTTTTTGTTCCGCCGATGTCTCCTGCTAGTAACAAAGTCATAAAATTTATCAGCCAATGATTGCGTTTCTCTGTAACAAAATGTACTGATTTCCTCAGCCTTTAGTCCGTCGGGATGAGTTGAGTAAATTAATTTTGATACAAGCCAACTATTATTTACAAAACCCGCCCCTTACCAATATATATTGTTTCCCGCAACATTCAGTTTGTAGGGTTGAATTTTGCAAATGAATTTTGATAAAAATCTATCATTGATCTGCAAATTGCTATTCCCTACTAAGAATTAAAATAGGAATTTATACAAATCTTACTACTTTCTCAATTTGCGTTAAATGAGCAGTATCTCCTTTTAGTTCCAGTAGCCATTCATGTTGATTACGTACCACTTTAACTAGAGAACAGAGAGAAGCTTTTACTTCAGTTTTGGCGATTTCTCCTACCAGTCCCATTGCTGCACCTAACACGGAGGCACCGTGTCCCACCAGCAGAATATCATCCGGGAAGAACTCAGCCGCTAAACATCTAGCAGTCTGTCCTGAACGCGATCGCACCTGTTCATGAGTTTCTGGGTATTTTGCCGCAATCCTTGATGTATAACTAGTATCAATTCTCGGAAATAATTCCGCTAAAATTGCGATCGGGAGTCTTTCCGGTTCTTCTGTCATCCATTCAGGATTTAACCATTCACTTAATCCTGTTTCTAGTTTAATTGATGAATTTAATGCTTCTGCAATCGCGTTGGCCGTTTGCACAGTTCGTAAAAAGGGAGATGCAAAAATATGAGTAATTTTTTCTCCTTTTAGTCTGTTAGCTAATTGTTGTGCTTGTACCATGCCATCATCTGATAAATGTGGATCATAGCGTCTTTCGGCTGTTAAAAACCAATCAGGGTTTACAAAGTCTATGCGGTTGGCGTGTCTTGCTATCCAGACTATTTGACTCATGGGTAAATACTTGGTTCTAATTAATTTCGCAAACTTTACTCAAAAGCAAGGGTGTATTCTATACTATAAATCAATTTGGGAATTAAATTTCTTTATTGTTTCACGCAGAGGCGCAGAGACGCAAAGGAAAATTTAACAACATCATATTAATTTGATATTCGTTTTAACTAAATTTCTAAAGCGATATCAATTAATACATCTCAGATAGATTTAAAGTAAATGATATAAAAATTTTGGAAAACATCCATATATCAAAAGAATTTAACTCCTGTTCCCTGTTCCCTTTTGTATTAACCTAAATAGGCTTTTCTCACCCTTTCATCACTAATTAACTCTTTTGCATTACCTGATAAAGTAATAGTTCCGGCTTCTAAAACATAACCTCTATCAGCAATTTGTAAGGCTAGATTGGCGTTTTGTTCTACTAATAGAATGGTGACACCTGTAGCGCGGAGATTTTGAATAATGGTGAAAATTTCTTTTACTATTGCTGGTGCTAAACCTAAACTGGGTTCATCTAAAAGCAGGAGTTTTGGTTTACTCATTAAAGCGCGAGATATGGCTAACATTTGTTGTTCACCACCGCTTAATGTTCCTGCTAGTTGATTCTGTCTTTGTGCTAATCTGGGGAATAGTTCAAATTGTTGCTGAATATCTCTTTTAATTTGCTGGGAATCGGAACGAATGTAAGCACCCAACATTAAATTATCAAATACTGTTTGTTTAGCTAAAATTCTTCTTCCTTCGGGACAATGTGCAATTCCTAATTTGACAATTTCATAAGCTTGACGACGATTAATATTTCTGCCATAATAAAGTATATTGCCATTTTGAATATTAACTATTTTAGAAATAGCGCGGAGAGTGGTGGTTTTTCCCGCACCATTAGCACCAACTAAAGTAACAACTTCACCTGTATAAATAGTTAGGTTAACTTGTTTTAAGGCTTGAATACCACCGTAAGCAATATCTAGATTTTGTAATTCTAAAATTTTTTCTTCCATTTGTGGTTATTCATCTCCTAAATAAGCTTCAATTACTGCGGGGTTATTACGCACAATTTCCGGTTCACCTAAAGCAATCAGTTGTCCAAAATCTAACACTGCAATGCGATCGCACAACCCCATCACTAATGGTACATGATGCTCAATCAGGATAATGGTCAAATTAAAGCGATCGCGCAAATCACGAATAAACTCACTTAACTGCTGCTTTTCACTAGGATTCATCCCTGCTGCGGGTTCATCCAACAGTAAAATTTTTGGTTCTAACGCTAAAGCGCGTGCAATCTCTAACCGACGTTGATCACCATAAGCGAAATTTTTGGCTTTTTCGGTGATGCGATCGCTCAAACCCACTAATTCTAATAATTCTAAAGCTTTCTCTCGGCTTTTATTTTCTTCCCGTTGCGCTAATGGTAAACCTAAAATACCCGTCAAAATATTACTATTATTATGCAAATCTCTAGCAATAATTACATTTTCCAAAGCTGACAACTCCCCAAATAAACGAATATTTTGGAAAGTCCTTGCAATTCCTAAATTAGCAATTTCATAAGCTTTTAATTTAGAGACTTCTACACCTTGATAAAATAACTCACCCTCAGAAGGTGGTATTAAAGCCGTAATTAAATTAAATAGTGTAGTTTTTCCTGCACCATTAGGACCAATTAAACCAAAAATTTCATCTTTATTTACAGCAAATGAAACATTATTCACAGCGACTAAACCACCAAACCGCCGAGTTAACTTTCTAGCTTCTAAAATTACATTTGTTTCCATACTTTATCTAAAAAATAAACTACTTTTGAATGATTTTACCAATTCTTTTAAAAAAACCAGGAGTTACTAAACCTTGAGGAAAAAAGATTGTTCCCACTACAATTAACACCCCAAAAATAATTAATCTCCCATCTCGTAAAAATTGCGCCAACCAACTTGGTAAACCCCCTGTATCAGCTAAATTTCTTAAAACTTCCGGTAAAGCAGTAAAAATCATCCCTCCTAAAACTGAACCTAAAAATGTTCTTGAACCGCCAATTAACACAAAAGTTAAATAAGTAATACTAGCGTCAAATGTACCTTGTCTCGTATTCCAAGTATTAAGAACATGAGCGCTAATTACCCCAACTATTCCGGCTAAAATTGCCCCTAAAGTAAAAGCTAAAACCTTATAATAAGTTGGATTAATTCCCATTGCACCCGCCGCTAATTCATCCTCTCGAATAGCGGTAAATGCTCGACCTACTTTGATTCTTTCCAACCGATAAAATAATAACATTATCACTATCAATAATGGCATCACCAACCATAAATATTCAATTGGTGTCGGGAAAGGTTGAGGAATCCCAAAAATTCCCACTGCACCACCTGTTATTTCTAAATTTAGAGAAATTACCCGCAAAACTTCCACAAAAGCAATAGTAGCAATTGCTAAATAAATTCCCCGCAACCTTAAAGCCGGAATACCTAATAAAACCCCTATAATCCCGCAAACAACCGCAGCAATCAACATTTCTAATAACAGTAAATGAAGCGGAAAAGCACCGCTATCACTAGGAAAAACTTTAGTAGAAAAAATCGCCGCAATATATCCACCTATCGCATAAAAACCAGGACTAGCTAGAGATAATTGGCCTGTCATTAAAGGTAAATAAAGAGATAAACCAACTAGCGCACCTAGCAACATGGATACAATTAAATTACCGTAAGTTGAGAAAAATTCATTCATAGAAATATTTACATTGACAATTTTATTTTGGATAGAAACAAAGAAATCAATTTTGAGTTACTACACATCAAATTAAATAGCTAACAATAGTTTTGGCTATTTATCTGCGTCCATCTGCGTCCATCTGCGTTTAAATATTAATTCCCTGTTTTTTTGGTAATGAAATAATTTAATTCTGTAAGAAAATTGCTAAACCATTCCAGAATACAAAAAATAATTACCCAGTTCAAAGAGTTCAGAAACTTGTTAAATAAACGTTTTTACCTCCTGCCTTATTGAACTAGATGTAAGTTACACTTTTTGCACAAACCGCTTTCCTAGTAAACCTTGAGGTCTAACTAATAGCATAATAAATAAAATACCAAAAGCCACAGCATCTTTATAACCCGAATATTCACCCGGTACTAAAGCTTCAACTACTCCAATTAATAAACCCCCTAAAACTGCTCCCGGAATGCTACCTAAACCACCTAAAACAATAACCGCTAAACCCCGTAAACCAAAAGCAATTCCGAAGTAAGGGCCAGAAATACTCACACTGGAAGCTACTAAACCTCCCGCTAGTCCAGCTAAAAAACTACTAATAAAAAACGTCAAAATAATAAAACGGTCTGTGTTAATTCCTAACAAATTAGCAGTGGTTTGGTCTTCAGCAATGGCTTGCATGGCTTTTCCATACTTGGTATAGTTAATAAAGTAAGTTAGAATTGCCACAATTACCATTGAAACTGCAAAAATTATTAACTGTACGGTACGAATAGGGATTGGTTTTTCTGCACTGCCAAAATTAATCGCTGGTGGTAAATTGCCGAAAGTATCCGCAGGGAAAGTATAACTTTCTGCACCTACTAAATATTGAATCACATTCACAATTACCACCGCTACACCCAAGCTGGAAACCACTGTGAACAAAGGGTCAGAACCTTTTTTTCGTAAAGGCTGAAAAGCAATTCTTTCCATTATTACCCCTACCAACCCAGCCAAAATACTGCCAATAATTAAAGCTAGAGTAAAGGGTAATTTCACAGGTAAAACAGCATTAGCCAGCAACCCATTTAAACCAAAATTACCACCCATCAAGGCATAAGTAAAATAAGCCCCCAGCGTAAAAATTGCCCCGTGAGCTAAATTAATTATCCCTAAAATGGAATATACCAAAGTATATCCCAAGGCAAAAATAGCGTAAACACTGCCAATGGATAGACCATTTAACAATTGTTGTAAAAATAGACCTATATCCATTTGTCATTATTTAATAAATGTGAACTTACCTTGACTACCATCTGAACTCATTTTGATTTGCGCGACATAAAAATCTTTTTGCACCACTTCACCAACGGGGGTAAAAGCAATTTCTCCTAAAGGTGTATCATATTTTCCTGAAAGAATTTGTTGATTTAATTCTGTTCTTAATTCTGCCAAAGGTAAAGTTTTAACTTTTTTCTTTTGGTCTATAGCTTTCAAGGCTTCTACATACACCTGCACAGCCGCAAAAGCTTGGCCACTAAATTGGGGCGGTTCTTTTTTATATAAATCAAGATAGGCTTGACGGAATGTTTTGTTAATTTCATTCGGATGGTCTGGACTGTAAGCTTGAGCAATTAATACACCATCACAAAAGGCTTTACAAACTGAGAAAATGTTAGATGTATTTAAACCATTGCCACCAATAATTACCCCTTTATAACCTAATTCTCTTAATTGTCTAACCAAGTTACCACCATCCGCAGCTAAACCAGAAATAATCACTAAATCAGGTTTTAAATTAATGGCATTTGTGGCTTGGCTTTGGAAATCAGTATCAGTGGTTTGGAATTTTTGCACTGTGACTATTTCTAAACCCAAATCTTTAACTGTTTTTTGGAAAATTTCCGTTTCTGATTTATTAAAAGCGTCATTTTGGGCATAGAAAACAGCCACTTTTTTAATATTTGGATTTTGTTTAATTGCGGCTTTCACAGAATTAGGAGCTACTATCGAAACAGGAGAAGATACTCGCGCTATATAATCTCCAATTTCAGGAATACCTTTAGCGGTATTTGATGCACCAATTACAGGTACTTTTGCTCTTTCTGCAAAAGGGTTAGCACCAAAAGCTTGTTGTGATAAAGTCGGGCCAATAATACCTACAACTTTATCTTTATTAATTAAAGTTTGAAAAGCGTTAATTGCTCCCGCTTCATCCCCGCTAGTGTCTTGAAAAACTAATTTAATTGGTGTCCCGTTTATCCCTCCTTTGTCGTTAAAATACTTTTCCGCAATTTTTGCACCATTTACCCCTTCTTGACCAAGTAATGCTACATTACTGGTTTGGGCAAAAGCCACACCAATAGGAATAGAATTGGCTGTATTAGTATTTGTATTGTCGTTAGATGTGTTTGGTGTAGATGTTCCACCACCACAAGCTGTAAGCAGGACAGTACAAGCAGTTAAAAATGTAGTCGTCAGTGCAGCAGATGTTTTCATGGCTTAAAAAGCATAGAGTTAAGCAAACTAAATTATCTCACTATCTCAAGGCCAAGCTGCTAATTAGATATCAATTAAGAATTTTTAGTTTTTACGCACTAAATCATTCTTTAGCGATAACAATATCATTTGATTTGATTACTGCATAGGCTTCTTCACCTTCACGCAGTCCTAACTCTTCTGCGGATACTCTGGTAATCATTGAAGTTAATTCTACTTTGTGCACAATCTCTAATGTAACTTCTGTATTGACTGCACCTGTAATTACACGTTTTACAACTCCTTTAAGTACATTACGCGAACTAACCTTTAAGGGTTTTTTCGGACTAATAATTGCTACTTCTGGTTTGGTTGTTTCTTCTGTGTCGGTTGGTAATGGTACGGCTGATTCCGAAGACTTAGAAAGACCACGTACCAACTCCCGTAAAATCTCTGTTTTGGTACGCTGGGAATGTTGACAGAACTCTTCTAAGATTTTTCTTTCTTCTTCAGAGGTTTGAAATGTTACCCAGCCTTGTTCTTTTCTTGGCATAAAATTACTAATTTAGTTGGTATATATAAATGATTTTGGTATGATTCTCAACAGCTAAATTTTAGAACTAGAATCTATACTTTAGATTTACTAGATTTTTCTGAATTTTAGGTTAGTCTGTGCTTGCTCCTTTTCTTTTAATTACCACATTAGCAGGTTAAATGATTGTTTTGGGGGCTAGTCAGAGGATGTTTAGACAAATACTGTAAGCATTCGGTGGGATCAAAAATTGTTTTCCGAACCCACTCCTACAGCTATCAGCATTGATAATAAGTTTAAAGGGTGTGAAATGGGCGATCGCCAAAATAACCAAAATAACCAAAATCAACTCGACGGGTGTGAGGAAATAGCAAATCAGAACTCTGTTTTACTGTTGGAGGAAAATAGCCCCGCAACTGTTCCCGACAATAAACTACAGGAGTCTGTCCCCCAAAAACGAGCAGCTTTACGATTTGTGATTTTACTCGGTTTTGTCAGCCTTTGCGCTGATGCCACCTACGAAGGAGCAAGAAGCATCACCGGTGCTTATTTAGGTTTTTTAGGTGCGAGTGGGGTTGTTGTTGGTTTAGTAGCTGGTTTAGGTGAATTAATTGGTCACGGATTGCGCTTGTTAACTGGTTATATTAGTGATAAAACTGGTAAATATTGGTTAGTTACCACTTGGGGATATTTTATCAATACGGCGGTTGTTCCTTTATTAGCTTTAGCAGGACGTTGGGAAATAGCAGCAGGTTTAATGCTGGTGGAACGCACAGGAAAAGCTATTCGTACCCCTCCGCGAGATGTGCTACTGTCCCACGGTGCTAACCAAATCGGTCGGGGGTTCGGTTTTGGGTTACATGAAGCAATGGATCAAATCGGTGCAACCTTGGGACCTTTGGCCGTTGCGGGAATGTTAGCAGCATCCAACAATCATTATCAAAATGGCTTTGCGGTGTTGATAGTACCGGCAGTTTTAGGTTTAACTGTATTGTTAATTCTGCAAAAAATTTACCCGAATCCGCGTGATTTTGAAGAAGAAAGTATCATCTCTGAAGATGAAAATTTACCCTCAGCTTTTTGGTGGTACTTAGGGGCTGTAGCTTTAGTAGCGGCGGGTTATGCTGACTTTCCCTTAATTGCGTATCATCTGCAAAAAGAATCAATTATTACTGGTCAATCAGTGCCTTTACTGTATGCATTGGCTATGGCTGTAGATGCGATCGCTGCTTTGATTTTTGGGCGTTTATATGACCGCATCGGTATCACCACTTTAACAATAGCCATCCTGATTTCATGCAGTTTTGCCCCCCTCGTCTTTTTAGGTAACGGTAACTTAGCCTTACTCGGTATGGTGTTATGGGGGATAGGCATGGGAGCGCAAGAATCAATCATGAAAGCTGCTATAGCCGGCATGGTACCCATCGCTAAACGTGCCACAGCCTACGGTATTTTTAGTGCTGGTTACGGCTTCGCCTGGTTTTTGGGCAGTTTGTTCATGGGGATATTGTGTGACTTCTCCCTCCCCTATCTCGCCGCCTTTTCCGTCCTCTCTCAACTCATAGCCGTCCCCATCTTCCTCATCGTCCAGAAGCGAGAACAGAAGAATTAGTATTAATCAGTGCTGGGTTAGTTCTACAAAAACTTAACTCAGCACAAATGGTTGTGTAAAAATATTTTCCCAAATCGCATTTTTAGCGATACTTGACCTGCATTAGATAGACAAAATCTTGATAAATTCATTTAGAGAACTAACGGCGATCGCTGCATCCATTAAACTTTCTAGTTGTTCTAAACTCTCATTTTCCAGCTTGGCTTGTACTTGTTGGGGAATTTCGCCAAAACGCAGTTGCAATACCCGGATTAACTGTCTTAGCGCACCCTGCTGTATACCTCTTTGCTCACCTTCAGAGAGAATTTCCTGATACCAAGGTGATTCACGTAACACTGCCATATCCCACCTCATGATTTGTTGCACTAAAGGCATATCTAAATACAAAACTAGCAAAAAAGGCTAACAATGGTTTTAAATCCGCATTAGATAGACAAAATCTTGATAAATTCATCTAGAGAACTAACTGCGATCGCTGCATCCATTAAACTTTCCAGTTGTTCTAAACTCTCACTCTCCAGCTTGGCTTGTACTACTTGAGGAATTTCGCCAAAACGCAGTTGCAATACCCGGATTAACTGTCTTAGCGCACCCTGCTGTACGCCTTGCTGTAAACCTCTTTGCTCACCTTCAGAGAGAATTTCCTGATACCAAGGTGATTCACGTAACACTGCCATATCCCACCTCATGATTTGTTGCACTAAAGGCATATCTAATACAAAACTAGCAAAAAAAGCCAGCAATGGTTCTAACTCATTGAGTTGCTCCAAGGTTCGTAGTTGGCTTAATGCTCGTTGTACAACTGATGCTTCTCCACCCCCACGCAAAATCGGCACAAATGGTAATAAAGACGGCAATGGCTGGCTAAATACAATCTCTGCCTCCACTTCCCACAAGTTTATAAGAAAATCGAGTGAGCCAAAACCACCGAGATAAAGTATCAGAGTTTGGCGGAGATACTTGATCGTACTTTAGGCGGTGGATGTAGGCGAACGGGTTGCCCCTAAAGGGGCAGTCATGATATATTGTCTTTAACAGGAACGGTAATCAACCTGTATAAAAACCTAACTGCCTAAAGGCAATCTGTACCTTGACAACTAAATCTATGGGGTTCTACTTCGTAGTTCTAGTATCACCTGGAAGTAGGTAAAAGATTTACAGGTACTAGACGACACAGAATTTAAACTCAAACAAAATTTGGAATAATCCAACTACCTCCGGGCAGGGGGAAAGTAACGATTGGGGAGAGAACCACCTCTGGGCTAGATACCGCAGGGGGTCTAGTCTAAGTGGACTCGTTGAACCAAGAATCCCCGCACCTTTAGGTCGGGGAGTGTCAACACCCGATAATCTTGAATAGCCCGTAATCCCATAAATTCAGCTTCGTAACTACTAACAACAGTGATGGTAGATGGAGGTGGTAAGATGTTGACCAGCACTGGATAGACGGGTAGTTGATATCGCTCTTGCGCTAAAGCAGCATAAGCTCTCATGCGTAGAGGCATATTTGTCATATAACGCAACTGCAACTCGTTTAGGACTAAAAAATCTCCATAAGTGTCGCTGTATGCTTTCACTAACACATCTGTTTCTCGACTAATCCACTGAAACTCAGAAGCCAAAATTTCTTTTGCTAGGACATCAGGACGCTGTGTTACCCATTGCACCCAAGCATCAGGAGCGAGGCTAATTAGTCGTTTACTACCAGTATCAGCTGCTTTTGCCACAAGATTATTGCCTAGTATAAGAATGCTCACTAACAAATCATAATATTATGTGAGCATCAGGCGATCGGTGATGGGGTGATGTGGGCGATGTTTACGATCGCTTCGTGCTGGTATCTCTAAGCTATAATTTTCTTCTGTACATAACTGCTGAAGTTCTTTAAAGGCTGAAGCTAGAGATGTTTTTGCAGTTTTTTGCCGCCAGTTTAAAAATTCTTTAAAAAGTTTAGGGTCTACAATTGCAGCCACTAGTTCCTCTTGAGTATAAATTAGCTGCGGTTCTTGGCTAGTCGCATCAATGATTGAAGTTAGCTGTTTTTCGGCTTCTTCCAGTGTCCATTTCATTCTAAAAATCTCAAAGTATAAGTCATGGTTTTTGGTGTAGTGCAAGGAAGGCATGAGTTTTTGCCATACGAACAAGATGTTCTATCGTCAGATAGCGTTCTAGTTCAGCTTCTCCCTTGGCTGAAAGTGTACCAGCTTTACTTTGTGCCAGCAAATCGCTCACACGAGCCTGAAATTCCGGTGAAGGTTTGATTGCCAGAATTTGTTCTGGTGCAGGCTGACTGGCTAACAAGGCAATAATCTGTTTCTCATCAAGAAAATTGCCAGACTGTTCGTTCAATAACTCTTGTAGACCCCGTTCTACTATCTCTTGTAAACGGTCTTGAAACTGCTGTAATTGCTGTCCTAGTTCCTCAGATACCTCAACAGTGATTTGCATCATCTAGCTCTGTTGTTTTTTAAGTTTATCTATTTATATATAAGTTTAACAACAAATCA
The DNA here is from genome assembly GCA_035299225.1 of Nostocaceae cyanobacterium. Taxonomy (GTDB): domain Bacteria; phylum Cyanobacteriota; class Cyanobacteriia; order Cyanobacteriales; family Nostocaceae; genus DATGXB01. The sequence continues at coordinate 29,103 of DATGXB010000193.1, forward strand.
CTCTATTTAGATAATTTTTTTAAGTATCCTGTATAATTATTTACCGTATTTGCCTTTCCTATGTGACTACGAGCGATGTCTACGACGGACTACGCCTACGCATTTCTGATACTTGGTGTAGTGGGCAATTGATCGCCACCGTCCCCAAAATCAACAAAACGCCTGTTGAGGAATGCTGCTGACAGGTTTACAGTGCTTAGTTACTTCTACAAAAATTTAACTCAGCAGATACATTTATATAAAAGTATACAAAAATTAAGCGTTTTTTGCTCCTTAAGTGCTTAACAGCACCGAAAAGAAGGAGTATAATCTTATCAAATCATATTAAATAACGTTTCATTTTTAACCAGCCCTTGAAAAAACTACACATCATGACAGATAGTGAACCTATCCTCATTAGTGAAACAAATTTATCTCATGCTTGGGGTAAAGCATTCTTACATACTCTAAATTATGGTGAAATTTCCCCTTTAATAATTAGTGTGAGTGGTTTTAGAAACGGTGAGCCAGAAGAAGACTTAGATATTAGACATATCCTGGATAATACTCTAAAGGCACACAAAGAACAGGTAGTTCATACAGTTGCTAATACAATTTGTCCTGCTAATTACCGACGTAAGCTCAACAGAGAAGAGTTTTTTAACACTTATTTAAAAATTCTGGACAAAGTAAAAACTCTGGCTAAGTCAAAAAACAGACGCGGAATTTACTTTGAAAGATTGATTGCTTTCGGTTCAGACACCAATAGTGGAAATCAATTAGAATTTATAATTTCTCAGTATAAATCACGTAAAGAAGTAAGAAGAAGTATGCTTCAAGCTTCTATATTTGACCCTAAGCGAGATCATATTACTAGTGCACAACTAGGTTTTCCTTGTCTACAGCATCTTAGCTTTGTTCCTAACAACAAGAAAGAGACTTTAAGCTTAAATGCTTTTTACGCCACTCAACAAATATTTCAAAAAGCTTACGGTAATTATTTGGGTCTCTGTAGATTAGGAGATTTTATGGCGCGTGAAATGGGACTCAAATTCAATAAAATGAACTGTTTTATAGGTGTAGAAAAATTAGAGGGGAAAAACGTTAGTAAAAAATCTTTAGCTCCACTTATTAAGGTAGTTCGGGATATTATAGAACCGATTAAGGAGGAATAAATAAGTAAAGTAAAGATTTTTGACTATTAACGCCATAACAGACTTAAAATCAAAGTCTAACCCTACATTAACAAGAGTGAAATATCATGGCGGCAAAACGACAAACAGAAACATCTAATTTACAACTAAGTTTAGCTTTAGGTGATTATGGAAATCAGCCACAACCAAAACTAACAATTATTTCCAGAAATCTTCCTTTTAAGCCTACGGTTGTATTTGATACTTACTGGCATTTCGCCGCCGAAAGACAAAATATATTCTTCAAAAAAATAGAAAATGCACCAATGCCTTGGACAGATGATCCTATACTTTCTACGTACAAATTTACTAACGCCTATAGAGCAAGCGATCGCACTAGTCAATATCTAATCCGCAATGTTATTTACAGAAATGATTTACCATCTTCAATTAATGAGGTATTTTTCAGAATTATTCTCTTCAAAATTTTTAATAAAATTGAAACTTGGCAGCTTTTAGAAAAAAATCTCGGTCAGATTATTTATGAAAATTATTCTTTTGAGAACTACGACAAAATTCTGACCAAAGCCATGAATGAAAACCAGACAATTTATTCTGCTGCATATATTATGCCTTCTGGTGGGAAAACATTAGGATATAACATCAAACACCGCAATCATTTAAAACTAATTGAAAAAATGATGGCGGATGAATTACCAAAAAAACTAGCAGAAACATCTAGTATGCAAAAAGGTTTTGAATTGTTGCGCGACTATCCTACATTGGGAGATTTTTTAGCATACCAATTCATTACAGATATTAACTACAGCGAAATAACTCAATTTAGCGAAATGGAATTTGTAGTTCCTGGACCCGGTGCACTGGATGGGATTCGTAAATGTTTTGATGATCTTGGAGGTTTAACAGAAATAGACATTATCAAATACATGGCAGAAAACCAAGAATCAGAATTTGAAAGGCTAGAACTAAATTACCGTTCTCTCTGGGGACGTAAATTACAATTAATTGATTGTCAAAATCTTTTTTGTGAAGTTGATAAATACTCTCGCGTTAAACATCCTGAAATATCAGGAATATCTGGTAGAACACGCATTAAGCAAAAATATTCTGCCAATGGACAGCAGATAAATTATTGGTATCCACCCAAATGGAATATTAACCAAGCTATTGAAGACAGGACAAAAACAAAATTAGCAAATATATCCAAATCTGAAAATAATTACAATCTGAGGAGTAAACTATGAACCTTAGTGAATATCAACAAAGAGCATTAAAAACAGACCAAGTTCCTGATCAAAAAGGAGAGGGAATAATTATACCCTTACTGGGTTTAGTAGGTGAAGCAGGTTCACTTTTAACGGAATATAAAAAATATCTTCGAGATAAAGACTCTCACAAACTTTTTAAAGATTGTATTGCGGAAGAGTTGGGTGATTTACTTTGGTATGTCGCCAATTTAGCTAGTAAATTTGACCTTGATTTGTTAGAAATTGCCGAAGATAATCTAAAAAAATGTCATGATCGTTGGGGAATAAGAGATTCATTAAAAACAGAGAAAAAATCTAAATATTTTGATGAAGATTATCCAGAAAATGAGCGTTTGCCACGAAAGCTTGAGCTAAATTTTACTGAAAAAATAGAAGGTAATTCAGTTAGAGTTAGAGTATTTCTTAATGACACACAAGTAGGAGATTATCTAACAGATAACTCTTATTCTGATGATGGATATCGGTTTCATGATGTTTTTCATTTTTCTTATATGGCGGTTCTAGGTTGGTCGCCAGTTACTCGCCGTAACTTAAAATGTAAAAGAAAAAGTAATCTTCTCACTGACGAAGTAGAAGACGGAGGCCGTGCAATAGCTATTGAAGAAGGAATATCAGCACTTGTATTCAGCTATGCTAAAAGGCACAATTTTTTAGAAGACATTTCAGCAATAGATTATCATTTACTAAAAACTATTAAGAACATGACAGAGCATTTAGAAGTTTCTAGATGTTGTCTAGGTGCTTGGGAAAAGGCGATATTACAAGGTTATGAAGTCTGGCGACAAGTAAAAAACAATAAAGGTGGAACGGTTATAATTGATATGGATAAAAGTTTTATTAGATATAAAGCAAATTCTCAGACTTAAATAATTTGAGATGGGTATTTTGCCTTTACAATAAAAGAAACTACTAAAATATTCGGCTTTGTGAATTTTCTGATCGGTTGTGCAGTATGGGCTTATAAAGGGTGGGTGGGTGAACTTTATCCGCCTGGAACACGCACCAGTGAATTTTTGCATCTCTACAGTCGGCGGTTTACCACAGTAGAAGGTAATACAACTTTCTATGCTGTACCCAACCAAGAAACGGTTACTCGCTGGGCTACGGAAACGCCTCCAGGGTTTGAATTTTGCTTGAAGTTACCACGAGATGTTACCCATCAAAAATTACTAAAACCGAAAATTCCTGAAGCTTTACAATTTTTAGAACAAATGCGCCCTCTGGGTAAACGCTTGGGGGTAATGTTCGCCCAGCTACCACCTAGTTACTCACCCCAATTATTGACAGATTTAACAGAATTTTTACAAGCTTGGCCACATTCAGAAACGCCTCTAGCTTTAGAAGTCAGACATCCCGACTGGTTCAAAGAACCGCACAGCAGCAATTTAACAGAACTTTTGCAGGGCTTGGGAGTGGGGAGAGTCTTATTAGACACAAGACCGATTTACACGGGTGAAGATGATCCTCAACTACATTCAGAACGCCGTAAACCCCAATTACCTGTACAATTTAGCGTTACAGCACCTTTTAGTTTAATTCGTTTTATTTCTCATCCGCGCTTATCTATGAATCAGCCATTTATGGAAGAGTGGGTAAAACAGATTCAACAATGGTTACAAGCGGGAATTAAAATTTACTTCTTTGTCCATTGTCCCACAGAAGATTTTTCCCCACGCACAGCACAATATTTTCAACAACTCCTCGAACAAGCAGGAATATCTGTTCCCCCTCTTCCTTGGAATACCATTCAACCACCAAACCAACTCAGTTTGTGGTAAGTAAGGGAACAGGGAACACTTCGACTGCGCTCAGTGCGGTGCAGGGAACGGGGAACAGGGAAATTAAGTTGTGTAATTAATTCTGCCTAATTACTTAGTTCACCTACGTGATTAATCTTTAATATCTATTTGTTAACTATCTAATATCAATGTTTTCTGTTGATACTGAAATAAATACTTACTCACCTGTATTAATACTAGGTAAATCCTACTAGGGTATCTGTAATTTTAAGAAATGTTACGAGAAATTTTCACCCAGTAATTAGTAAAATTTATCCCAAAATTTATACGTATTTGTCAAAAAAAGAGTGATAATGGTATTTACGATATTTTTTCGGAATTTTTTTGGAAAGCATACTAGCTTTTCAAATCAGAATAAAGGGGGTTAATACCCCTCTTCGCAAAAAGATCAAGGTGCATTACCAGTATGTCCGAGTCCATAACAACAGCGTACTGAGTGTACTTATGTGAAAAATTTACTTTTTAGATAGCAGTTACACTCCAGGAGGTTGAGATGAGTCGTCTAATTTATGAAAGCTCCGTCTCATATAAAGGGTATCTCATTATTCCGTATGTTTACGGTACAGCAGACAATTACGAAATTTATTCCTATAAATTACTCTCAGAAATTGGACGTAAAAGTAAATTTCATAGAGTTGATAACCCTGCAAAAGTATACGGGAATAGCATCAACAATATAGTTGATATTGCTAAAGAACATATTGACAAAAATGCTGAATTTGTCAGCCATGAAGACGGTTTTCGCTCTCGCTACGTCTACCGTCAAAATCTGATAATTGTTTATAAAGAAAATCGTAAATATTTTTACGACCATTACCCCCCAGACTCATTAAATAATCTTGCAACTCCTAATGTTTTCCAGTCAGAATTTGAATGTCTGAACTGGGTACAACAAGGACTAGATGGAAGACCTGTTAAACAAAAAACAAGGTAATTTACAGCAGGGAACAGGGAACAGGGAACAGAGTTAAAACCATCTTTGTGTAAGGGTTTGTTCCAAAAATTTGTACCTCATTTACCTGAAACGGGCTGTAATAAATTTTCTTGTAATAGTTTGTATGCAAAATAAAAGGGAAAGGCTCAACCTGAAAAATTGCACTTTTCCCTTTTTACTCGGCAAAATCCTGTTTTCAGACTACTTAAATAATTATGCTTTGGCGGCTAAAATTGTCTGTGCTTGATGAATATTTCTCTTGACTAAATCGGCTGAAGTATGCAAAGCGGCTTGTTCTTCTGCACTCAAATTCAATTCTAAAATACTTTCAATTCCTGCACATCCTAAGCGACAAGGAACACCAATTACTACATCATTTAAATCATATTCGCCTTGTAGATAGGTAGCAATTGGTAATAAGCGTGATTGATTTAATAAGATAGATTCTACCATCAAACAAGTTGCGGAAGCAGGAGCAAAAAACGCTCCTCCGGTTTGCATTAATTCTACAATTTCCGCCCCACCGTTACGGGTTCTATTGACTAATCTATCAATGGTTGCTTGGTCTAATAATTCAGTAATAGGAATACCATTAACGGTCGCATATCTGGGTAAAGGTACCATTAAATCTCCATGACTACCCAAAACCATTGCTTTCACATCTGCTGGTAAAACGCCTAATTCTAAAGCGATAAATGTTTCAAATCTGGCTGAGTCTAAAACACCTGCCATCCCCATTACACGATGTCTGGGTAAACCTGTGGCTTGCCAAGCCAGATAAGTCATGACATCTAAGGGGTTAGTGACAATAATCAAGATAGCATTAGGAGAATAGGCGATCGCACCTTTGGCCGCTTCTACTACAATTTCCGCATTAGTTCTGAGTAAATCATCCCGACTCATCCCCGGTTTCCGAGGAAACCCCGCCGTAATTACCACAATATCCGAGTTAGCTGTATCAGCATATTGATTTGTACCGATAATTTGGCGATTATGTAACTCAATACCTCTGGCTTCTAACAAATCTAATGCTAAACCTTGGGGCATTCCTGCTACAACATCCAATAACACCACATCAGCTAAATTTTTCTCGGCAATGCGTTGAGCCAGAATACTACCAACCCTACCTGCACCCACAACAGTTACACGCGCACCATGATAGGAAACTGAAGAATTTATATTATTAAGCATAATTCCAGCATTATTTTATTCTATTACTATGCTACTGCACTGGAATCCAAAAATGGTGGGACTGTGCCCACCTATCATTAAGCCTACTCAAAAGCTTCTAATTGTTCCAGACGTAGCCAAATGTTTGGTGTTGCCACTCTACCAAACTTAACTAGAGCATATTCACCTTTAACGTCTACAACTTCACCCTTAGTTTCAAACAGATAAGCAGGAAAACGACTATCACTGGCTTTTGCTTCTAGGCTGTTTTCCAGCTTTTCGCGCACAGCACGAACTAATTCACCTTTTTTAACCGCCATAATTTATCCTTTCTAGCTTCTGAATGCCTACTATTTCAAATTTTATCTTGCTCTATGCGATCGCAGTTGATGTAATTTTCACTTTTGACAACTTGGGCAAAAATGGCTAGAACGTCCACCTAATTTAATTCTTTGAATCACATCACCGCAAACTTTACAAGCTTCTCCAGTCCGGTTGTAAACCCACGCCTCACCCCCATAGTTCCCATTTACACCCTTAACATTGAGAAAATTACTAAAAGTTGTGCCACCAGCCGCAATACTGGCTGTTAATACTTCAATAATTGCTGTTCTTAACAATTCAATTTGTGGTTTTTTTAATTCTACAGATAGCGTTGTCGGTAAAATCTTACTTTTAAATAAAGCTTCATCTGCGTAAATATTCCCCAGTCCCGCTACCACTGATTGATCTAATAAAGCGGTTTTAATCGCACGACGGCCTTTTTGCAGTTTAGCCGCGAAATAATCAACCGTAAATTCTGGGGCAAAGGGGTCTACTGCTAACTTAGCTAAACCAGTAATAATAGTTTCTACTTCCACACCAGAGGGAACATACCACATTTGCCCAAAGGTGCGTTGATCTACAAACCGTAATTCTTGTTGATCCCCAAAAAATATTCTCACTCTAGTATGTTTGTGCAGGGACTCATTACGGTCTAACCAGAGTAGTTGTCCTGTCATCCGCAGATGTACACCTAACCAAGCACCAGCAGAAAGTTCAGCTAACAGATATTTACCACGTCGTTGCCAGGAAGTAATAGTTTTTCCTTTGATATTGTCTACAAATTCCCCAGCAGAATCAGGGTAGGCCACAGTGCGATGTAGTAGCACATCTCCCCCGGAAATTTCTTGGTTCAGGGTAAGTTGATTTAAACCCCTTCTTACAGTTTCAACTTCTGGTAGTTCTGGCATAGGTAAAGGAGGCAGGGGGCAGGAGGCAGGGGGCAGGAGGCAGGGAATAGGGGAAGACATGCAGGTCGGCCAGCGGCAGGGACTCGATCAGACGGCAGGTGTCCGCGAATTCAGCCTCGGTCTCACCCGGGAACCCGGCGATCAGGTCGGTGCCGATGAAGGCATCCGGCATGGCGCTGTCGATCTTGTCCAGCAGGAGTCGGTAGGCGGCCGTGTCGTAGGGGCGCCCCATGCGGGCGAGCACACCGTCGCTGCCGCTCTGGAGCGGGATATGGAAATGACGGCAGATTTCCGGCGACCGGCGGCACAGCTCCAGCAGGCTGTCGCCGAACTCGTTGGGATCCACGGAGCCGATCCTCAGCCGCTGCAGCCTCTTCTGACGCAGGATCTCCTCGATCAGTTCCTGCAGCGAGCAGGGGGGGGCAAGGTCGAGACCGTAGG
>DATGXB010000194.1:0-6302 GCA_035299225.1 Nostocaceae cyanobacterium
AGCAAAAGTGCTATACCGGGCTGTCAAATTGTTTTTTCGGCATTTTAGCTGCAATTAGCTGATGGTGTAAATCACTCCAAAAGCTTACCAAACAAGGATTTGAGACATTTTAGCGAATATTCTACCCCCGTGAACGGTTACTAATGAATACACTTTAAGAAGATTGTTAAGAAGAGCAGTTAAAATACCTAATCTAGCCGACTTTCAACAAGTTTTAAATGAGATTACTAGCGAAAAATCGGCAGATTAAAACCTATTTTATCCAAGAGTAATCAATGAATTTGAATGAAAACTAACACAAACATTGAGCGTATGAAATTCAAAATAATTGATATTCAACAAGATACAAATCTTAATTGCTACTCTGTTCTAACAGTAGTTAGCATCCGTGATTTTATAGGATTTGTTGGACTTATTCATGATACAGGAGGAAACATTGATGAACAGAGAGAGGTTTTACAAACTAGATCAGCTAAAATTATTCGTGATCAAATGGTTAAAGATTTGAAAAAAGGGGGAATACTACCTCCCATTGTATTGGGGATTATTTGTCATGAGAAAATAAATCAAGATAATTTTTTTAATTTAATTGAAAATAAAGAAAAAATTAGCATCTTAGATGGCATGCAAAGAATACAAGCTTTAAAAGATACAATTGATGAAATTTATAATGATGATAGGCATTCCAATCACAATATTTGGAATGAGTATAATCGTAAAAATCTGAGAGTTGAATTTTGGTTTGCTCAAGATGAAGCTTCTTTGTTGTATAGAATGTTGGTACTTAATTCTGGTCAAATTCCTTGGCCTCTTGATAAACAATTAGAGGTAGTATTTAAACCGATTTTGCAAAAATTGAAACGTAGTATTCCTAATTTAGACTATCTAATTTCAGAGAAAAAATTATATAAAAAATCAGAAATTGTTGAACTATTTTTGGCGTTTACTTCTAGAAAAGTAAGAATTGATAAAAAACAACAATTAGCAGAGTATCATGCAGCTTTAGATATTATGAGCTTGATTAGGGAAAAAGCAGGACATCCTATTGATAAATTTGAAGAAATTTTTCAACTGATGACCGAAATTGATCAATCACTTGCAGAAATTGAAGACCGCTATGTTTTCAATAATCAAACCGCAAGAGTTGGATTTATGGTAGCTTGTGCGGAGAAAATCTTTGGTTTATTGGGAAGTAATATTGATCAAAATACGTGGAAAGTACAAGAAAATTTTGAGAATATAATTTACAAGCTAAATCAAATTAAATATAAAACTCAATCTCAAGATATTAAAGAAAATTATCACTTTCTATCTTTGAGTATCTTAACAGATAATTTACGTCTTATTCCTAAAGAAAAACATAGACAAGCTTTTTTAGATGCTTTTAAAGTGATTTTTTCTGAGGATGAAATTAACTCTTTTGCTGTTTGTTGGAATAGAATGTACTAAGAATATGAGCAGAAATATAACAAACTCTATTGAAAAAGTTGTCAAGAAAATACAAGATGTTATTGACAACCAGAAAAAATATACTATTGATGGTGATCAAACTTCTATCAACTGGTTAAAATCTCTAAGAATTGAGAAACCTATAGTACGTTTATTTCCTGATTTTTATAGTGCTTGGCTTACTTATCAAAATGATAATTATTTGGTATTGGTAAATCATAAATTACAATTTAAAATTCCCAGCTTTTTAGAAGAAGAAACTTTAAATTCTGGTGCTTGGGTAGCTATTATTGATGAATTAGACTTGCCTCTTAACAAAGGTAATAAAGAAATATTACAGGAAATTTTTGAGAGTGAATGGGAACTTAATGAAAAAGGATATAAAAAAATCAATTTTGAACAAGAATTTAATGGCATTAGCTTAAAAGATTGCTTTCTAAATATTTCTTTGTATAAAATTATTAGTAGGTTTAATAATAAAGAAGAATTAGATCAAATTACGGGTATTGCGCTGACAGAAAGTAATAGTTATTGTTTATTACCATATAGTTCAGATGTGTTAGAAGAATTTAAAAATACTTTTGAAAATGGTAATAAATATATTCCTTTTGAAAATATTTTGGCGAGTTATGTGGCTTCCGATTTTAAATTTGCTTATTTGGATTTGTATAGATGTATAGAAGGATTACAACCTCTTTATTTTTTAAAAAATTTCTACGATAAATTGGCTTTGCAAGGTACATCTGTTAAAGATTTTTATATGATTTTCTATGAAACTACAAAATTAGAACCTAAATTAGAAGATTCTTTAAAGAAACTGCTTGAATCAATAAATATAAATTACAAATATGTTGACAAACAAAATAACAGTGTAGGCTCTTATTTTTATAAGCTGAGAAATCAAATTGTTCATTTACGTCCAAAGCAAAATAATGATTTATTACCGAAATCTATTGATTATTGGAATGATTTAATTGTAGATATTTTAAAAGCAGTTCAAGAAATTTATCAAGAAAATCAAGATTTATTAAATTAAGTATCATATTCTTTTGAAAGTGGGCATTAATTGTTAGAAAAATAATAGCAATGCCCACTTGATTGAATTGTTAGAAAAACCAGCCGTAGGAGTGTAAACCTTTACCTAAAAGATTGACTCCTAAGTAACAAATCCAGACGACGATGAAGCCACTGGCGGCTAAAATTGCGGGTTTTCTTCCTTGCCAACCGCGTGTAATTCTGGCGTGGAGATAGGCGGCAAAAACTAACCAGGTGATTAATGCCCATGTTTCTTTCGGGTCCCAACTCCAATATGAACCCCAGGCTTCATTTGCCCAAACTGCACCGGCGATAATACCAATTGTTAAGAGGGGAAAACCTAAACCGATGATGCGATAACTAATATTATCTAAGGTTTCTGCTAGGTTTAATTTTTGGGGTGATAGGGTGGGGGTTTCGGTGATGGGGGCATCTTGGACTAGGTTTAAAACGGCTACACCATTACCGTTATTGTTACTTTCATAGCGGGAAAATCCGTTATTTTCGGCGTTGGCTGTGACTATTGGGGAAATTGATTCGCCGGCTTTGTAGAGTTTGTAACCGTTGCTACGATAGCCACCTGTACCAACTGAACTTCCTTGTAGTTGGATGTTTTGCCCACGGGTGACGATTAAAAAAGCGATCGCTACTAACGCACCTACCATCAAGGCCGCATAACTTAACATCATTACACTAACGTGCATCATCAACCAGTTGGACTTTAACGCCGGAACTAATGGTTCTGAGGCTTGCATTTCGGATGGTAAGGTTAATGTGGCAAAGGCTGCTATCCCCATCGCTACGGGTGCGGTAACTACCCCTACTAACCGACTGCGGCTATTATTCTCGGCTAACAAATGTACGGCTGTTATCCCCCAGGTTAAGAAAAATAAAGATTCATAAAGATTGCTGAGGGGAAAATAACCAGCTTCAATCCATCTTGCTCCTAAGAGGGTGGCAATAGATAGATTAGCGATCGCCATTCCCGATGTCCCTAATGTCGCAAGTATCGGTAAATTGGGAAAAGCCGCACCAATCCAATACACTAACATGGTTAAAAATAAGACGGCGAATGAGGCATTATCTAGCCAGTTCTGGAGTACAACCAGATTCATAAACTTCTCCCCAGTGGATGTTGGAAAATATTCGTTCTGACAGTTATGATCCTATCGGTTTGGAAATTAAAAGTTAAACATTACAAATTAAAAAGAAAACTTGACAAATCTACTCTAATGCCAATTTTAAAGATATTTCGCCGAAATTTTCCTCAAAATTGTGATTCAAAGCCGTTTTTATCAATCAATTATTGTAATGTATTAAATCATCTGCAAAGCCCGCATCTACTAACAATAGCTTAATTCTAAGCATTTCACTATCATTGCCTGGGATTGCTGATGTCAGGATTTTAGATAGCTTAATCGAAAATCTAAAATCCAAAATCAGATTAGCTGTTAATCGCTTTTTTCAATTTCAGCAAAACATCGTAGCGGATACTACGATTATCATTGATCGCTGTGGTTAAACCGATGGTTTGGGTAGTAGATATCAGGTTTTTCTGATTGGGAAATAAGCTACTTAAGTTAAAGTGTTGAGCAATTTTTTCCACATCTAAGAAAAATTGGGTATTGGCAGGATTTAATTCTGTGGGGACGGTTTGTTGAAATAGTTGTGTATTGGCTAATGTCTGGTTAGGTTGAGGGATGAGTTGATCAGTTACAGGCCCACCCAAGACAAAAAACACCACATCCCCATCTAACCAACCGTGTGTAGCGGTGACAGTTCCATAGGGAGCAACCCAGTTAATTACAGGTTTGTTGGCGATAGTTGCGGTTTGGGTTTGCAACTGAAACTGATTTCGCATTGCTTCATCTAACTTTTGTAAAGCATTTTCCGCTTTTTGGCGATCGCTTGCTTGAACCATTACCACTAAACCAGCACGAAAATTCTCCGATGTACCAGCTTGCGGTGAGTTAGGAATAATACAAATAGCAAATTCCTTTTGCATCCAACTGAGTAAATCCTGTTCTAAATCTAATGTTGTCAGCGTTTTTACCTGCTTGCGAAAGTCCTGGGGTGCAAAGGGTGACAAAGGATTATTATTAGAAGTAGAAACATATTCACTCCACACTCGTTGCAAATTGCTCACAGACAACATCATTAAGGTTTCACCAGGAATCCGATTTTGGATATTACCAGCCCTATTTTCTACTGCTAATACTCGCTTACTTTGGGTATTTAACCAAGATATTCCTTTTAAACTGATTCCTTGTGACTCTAAACTTAGAGTTCCTGCTAAACCTTGATTATTTTGCAATTGAGTTAAAACTTGAGCAGGTAAACGGCGGTTAGGGGCTGTAGCAGCAATTTTGGCAGCTATGGGTACATTAATATAAAACTGGGCAAATGGTTGATAATTGGCGATTTTAGGAAAATTACCAGCAAAACCTACACTATTGGCTAAATTTAATTTATTTTTATAAGCGTCAATTGCTCTTTCTGTCGTTTGATCACTATCAGCTATCACTAAAAATTTTTCACCTAGTAAAGCAGCTGAGAGTTTTTCCCCTTGTTGAATGGTGATGTCTTGATAAGTGCGCTCAGTCCATTTGTTTTGTTTTGAGGCTTTAGTTTGTGCTATGACGTTTTTGAGTATATCCGGTTTTTTTATGGGTAAAACCATGATTACCGACTGCTGAGAACTAGTATTTCCCTCCGCAATGGGTTGAGGAGTCGTTTTTGCAGGGGCTAAAATAGCAATAGTAACTGTTTCCCCAACCCAAGGCTTGATATCTTTCTGGAAATCGTAACCGTAATTTGTCAGGAAGCGATCGCGTAATTGCCACAAATTTTGATCGAGTTCTGTTTTAGTTTCTGGTGTACCAAATTCCTGTAATTTTTGCCATTGTTGAGTATCAGTAGTCAAAGAAAGTGAAAATACTGCATCTTGGGGAATAATACTTGCTCCTACTGGTAAATCTCTAGCTAATGGTCGTCCTTGAGTAAATAACCAAAACGCCACTAAACCACCAATAATTAACAATATCGCCGCCGATAGCGTCAGTCTTAAAGATGGTTTTTTCTTTCTCCTCTTGTTCACCACAGATGCTCTTCGCACGGTCATTGCAACATCAACCTCATAAATACATTTACTGTTTGATGGAATTAATCAAACAATCACCTTATCCTGCTTGATAGTAGCTAAGTAGAACTAATTTTTTACCCTAGATTTTTGGAAGTTTTCTTCTCTCTACAGATAAATTTATTCACAGCCAATCTATTATAACCAGCAACTTTTAGTCAAAAGATAGCCCTTGACTTCAATCAATGCTACTGTTCTCATTTTCAGAATATTAATTTTAAAGTAATTTAATATAACCCTTACCAATAATTTGTCAAGTACACAGTAAAGATAAAGCTTACTACTCTACATTTTTCAGCATATTAAGGCAAAATATAGAAAAATGTCAGGTTAATTAACTTCAAATAAGGCTATTTAATTTTTTATCATTAAAAAAAATGGGCTTTTGAGGATCTACATCTTGCTTTTTACTCAAAAGTTGTGGTATTATGGTTATTGTCAACTCTAATATAATGGAAATCTGGGTTCTTTTAAAAAAAATGCTAATATTCCCATTATTTAATCATACATCTCAGCCCGCAAATTGTAAAGCATTTAACCAGCAATTCTCATTATGAGAATAGTTATCGTTATCTTGGAAAGACTAGGCAAAAGTGTCAGTTAGAGATATGGTAATTTTATGATTGTAGTTGAGCAGCACAGTGGAAAAGTCAAATTACCCCAGTAGCTTTGATCAAAT
>DATGXB010000195.1:0-22367 GCA_035299225.1 Nostocaceae cyanobacterium
TTATCCTCTAGGGCTTTGAGTTACCAACAATAATTAAATCAAAGTCAGGTCTACACCTGAGTTGCATTTAATTCGACATTTCCTAGACTCCATACGCTGTAAGCTTTGTGGCTTCGTTCTAAAAATTGTCCGAAGTATTGAGAAATAAATACTATTTCTTTTTAATAAATAGTGTATTTAAAAATTTTCTCTAGTTTCTAAAAATGGTTGTTCTCTGGTATTCATGAAGTCATCAGAAAAGTTATCTAGACTATCAATTAAAGATTGCCAGGGGTTATCTTTAGCAAATAGAATAATGGCATTACCCATTTTTTTGATATATACTTCAGTACCAGTAAGGTGAAAGTCTTCTGGCAAAATAATAATTTGGTGAGTACCATCAGTGCTGAGTTTAGCGGTGTTCATGGTGTTTTTTGCTTTATTCAAGAAACTTTGTAATCACATATCTGTTAATATAATTAGTGTTGAAATTTAAAGTGCGATCGCCTTAACATCCCTTAACATCCCTTTGCATTAGTTTACTTTGCAATAAACCGATAAAGATTTCCGGGGTTTCGAGATGTGGTAGGATGCCAGTGTGGGAAATAGCTACAAAATCAGTGACAGCATTTCTATTTAAACTGGCTAATCTGCGTCCTAATTGAATATTAGTAAATTGTGCTTCCTCACCCCAAAAAAATACAGTAGGAACTTCCAATTGTTGAATATATAAACTCAAATCAAAATATAAATCCCCCTTTAAAAAAGATAATGCTGCAAACTTAGCATTTGTTTGTTGTGCTGAAGTTAAATAACCTTGGACAATTTCCTCAGTTAATTTTTCTGGGTTAGCAAATAAAAAACTCTCTAAAAAATTTCTGACTGCGGCTTCATTTTCTGCACCCAAAGCATAAATTAAATTATCTAACCAAGGTGTATTAATTAATGAAAGTGGTAATCTTCGTCCCGCACCCTCACCAAAATCATTAAACCCAGATGGACAAACTAAGAATAATCTTTTGAATAAATCTGGTTGTTTAATTGCTAAACGAATTATTAAAGCACCTGTTAAAGAAGAAGCTACAACCGTTACAGGTTGTTGACAAGTTTGAGTAATAAATTCAGCAATTGTTGTTAAATAATCATCAGTTTGATAATTTCGCACTGGATGATCTGAACTTCCCCAACCAATTAAATCTGGTGCTAAAATCCGATATTCAACTGCAAAAGCTGGATAAACTTTAGACCATTCAAAAGCAGATGCACCCCCACCAAAGTTATGTAAAAATAATAAAGGTGGTAATTGTTCTAAATTATCAATTTCCCAAGGTGCGCTAGTTTGAGTATAATACACCATTGCACCTAAAGATGTATTGACTATTTTTTGTCCAAAGCCAAACGGTTGAAATTCTAACATAAATATTAACTAATTCGTAACTGTATTGATAAAATATTTTCGTAATTAACTAACCCAAGTTACTATTTATCTATTTGAGCCTAGTAATAGGTAATAGATGATAAATAGTGAGCGATTTTTGGTGTTTTCATCCTGTAAATCCTTAAATCCTGGACATCCTGATTCAGACATTTTCACTAAATAACAACTTACGTTAATTAGATTTTTCACCTTTGATATGGGTTAATTGATGAAGATTATCACCACTAATATGATAAGCAGCACCAAAACCTATGACAAATCTTCCTTGACTGGGAGTTAATTGGAAAATTCTAAAATCGGGTAAGCTGCGTAACATTTCAATAATTTCGCCAAATCTGCTATGAAATTTATCAACAATTGCATTCCATTTATCTGTATCCCTTTCGATTAATGAAGCGATACAATCAAAACTCAAACGACGACGGGCAAAAATTTGTTTAGTTTTAGATTCATCATCTATAAATAGCACATTCACAAGTGAGTTAGAAATAATATTCTGGGTGTGGATAGATAAACCACTGACATAAATATAGATATTTTTCAATTCATCCATTACAAAAGGAGTATAACTAGCGTTAGGAATGCCTTGATCATTGACAGTAGCAATGATAATACTAGAAAACTCATCAGTAAAATGCTCATATTCGGCTTGAGCTTTTTCTAATTGACTCATAAGTAAGTTTTTGGCTAAATAGTTAGACTTTATTGATATTATACCTTAATTGACAATCAAGACAAATTTTTTAGTAACGAACTGCTAAAATATTAGATATGTGTAGATATGTGTAGGGTGGCCATTGCTAAATCAAATTCTAAACCAAAGTGAATTTTTATCAGAATGCCCACCTTCCAGTTACTTCAAAAATCTAAAAACAATGGAGAGGACGCAGTTATGTCTGACAAAAATCGTTCTCAATGGGATTTATGCAGATTTATTAGAACCTTAACTTACTTTGAGGTTTTTCCTGTTCTTAACTGGGTACAACAATTATTTTTTGGTCGTACTCAAACTGAGTTAAATATACCCAATGGAGGAAGAAAAATGAGTGTAATTTTAGTTGCAGGTGCGACAGGTGGAGTTGGTAAAAGAGTAGTAAAACAGTTGATAGCGCAAGGTGAAAAAGTGCGCTGTTTGGTGCGAGATATAGAAAAAGCTAGATTAATTCTTGGTGATGATGTTGATTTAGTTTTGGCAGATATTACCAAACCAGAAACTTTAACACCTTTAGTTATGGGGAATATCCAAGGGGTAATTTGTTGTACTGCTGTGAGAGTTCAGCCAAAAGAAGGAGATACAAAAGACAGAGATAAATATTATCAAGGTGTGAAATTTTATCAGCCGGAAATTGTGGGAGATACACCGGAAAATGTGGAGTATAAAGGTGTGCAGAATTTAGTAGCAGCCGCAGCGAAAAATTTATTACCTGTTGGGGAAAGGATGATATTTGATTTTACTCAACCGACAGCAGAATTAAAAAATGTTTGGGGTGCTTTAGATGATGTGGTAATGGGTGGTGTGAGTGAAAGTAGTTTACAGGTTTTAGATAGTTATGCTGTATTTACTGGGAATGTTTCTACTGCAAATTCTGGTGGTTTTGCATCGGTGAGAACTAAGAATTTTTCACCCGTTTTAGATTTATCTGGTTATGAAGGGATCAAATTAAGAGTTAAGGGTGATGGAAAACGTTATAAACTCTTTTTACGAACTGAGAATACATGGGATGGAATAGGTTACACTTATGCTTTTGATACAGTTGAGAATAGTTGGTTAGATGTGACGATTCCTTTTGATAGTTTAACGGCGGTTTTTCGAGCTAAAACTGTTAAGGATGCTCCCAAAGTTGACACAAGTAAAATTTGGGCTTTACAGTTAATGTTGAGTAAATTTGAGTATGATGGTGCGTTAAATCCTAAGTTTTCTCCTGGTAATTTTGCTTTACAGATTGAATCAATCAAAGCTTATAAAAGTGAAAGTTTACCGCAGTTTGTTCTGGTTAGTTCTGCGGGTGTAACTCGTCCGGGAAGACCAGGAATTAATTTAGAGGAAGAACCCCCAGCAGTAAGATTAAATGACCAATTGGGAGGTATTTTAACTTGGAAGTTAAAAGGTGAAGATTATTTAAGAAGTAGTGGGATTTCTTACACAATTATTCGACCTTGTGCTTTAACTGAAGAAGCCGGCGGAAAAGAGTTAATTTTTGAGCAAGGTGATAATATTCGCGGAAAAGTTAGCCGTGATGATGTTGCTAAAATATGTGTAGCAGCGTTAAAACAACCACAAGCCAAAAATGTTACTTTTGAGGTGAAGGAAGGGGAAAATACTGTTAGTTCGATCAATTGGGAACGTTTATTTTCTAGTTTGCGACGTGATTAATGTTTAATTTTTAAATACTTCAAATGAGTTAAAGTCATGTTTAAAAAGTTTTTGATTGCTGGGTTATTAGGTGTAATTCTCTGGGGGGGAATTTTGGCTAAATCGGCTTTTTCTCAAGCTCCAGATTTCCGCATTTATAATTTAGAATCTGAGTTGAGACGAATAGATATGCGGTTAAATCAACTTGAGTTATCATTAGCACAAAATCGCCAATCTCCTCCTTCTAATTTTAATCTTGCCCCTCGACAATCTACAGGGACAAGAAGGAATTTATCACAGTCTGAACGTGATCAAATGTTGGATAGGTTATCTACTTTAGTAGTAGAATTAAAACAGCAAGTGAATTTATTAAATACAAGGGTTAAGAAGTTGGAGTCACGGTAAAATTATGTTTTCTATGAAGTAGAGATGTTCCATGAAACGTCTCTACAAAAAATGATGAATTTTGAATCTAATTTGAGGTTAAGAGAAATGGCAGAAAAGATGAATGAATCTAAGGTTTATGAGGGTGGATGTCATTGCGGTGCGGTGCGGTTTCGGGTGGTGGTGGAACAGCATCGGGTGGAAGATTGTAATTGTTCAATTTGTCGGAAAAAAGGCTTTTTGCATTTGATTGTGAGTAAGGATAAATTTACTTTATTACAAGGTGAGGAGGTGTTAAAGACTTATACATTTAATACAGGAGTTGCACAGCATAAATTTTGCGGTGTGTGTGGAATGCACCCTTTTTATGTCCCGCGTAGCCATCCTGATGGGATTGATGTTAATGTGCGTTGTTTAGATGGGAATGTAATTAGTAATTTTGAAATTGTGCCTTTTGATGGTGCAAATTGGGAACAGAATATTGATAAGTTACTTAATAAGAATTAGCTATAGGATTCTGATTTGATTTTTGAAATATACTGAGGTGGGCATTTCCTATAATTTTCCGCTTCTATTCAGGATTTTACACAAAATGCCCACCCTACACACATTGTAATAAATTTGCCTCTGCACAAATATTAATTTTGTGTAAATTTACGCTTGTAAAATCAGAGAGGTATTAGAATCAATAACACTAGATAAGATTTAGAGGTTAGTATAATGAAACTCAGAGCCCTTGCTTTAGCTACCATTTTGGGTGTATCTACACCTGCAATTATTGATGTAGCAGTTAGTAATCATGCTGAGGCGCAAACTTTCTCTTATCCAGAGGGACAGTTTATTGATAGAGACTGGAGTGTAAGTTTATCTTATAGTAATAATGCGTATTATTACTACGGACAAAATCGTAATAATGGGTCTAACATTAGTCTAGCCGGCGCGAGAGCATCAGGAAATAGACAACGCCAAGTTTATACTTGGAATAATAACGGTACACGATATCAAGTAACTTGGCGACCAAGTGACCCTAATTTTATTCGCGTACAAGTGGTTACTCCTAATGGTCGGGTGATTTTGAATAGATTACTTCAAGCTGCACCAAATTAAGGTTATTTAATAATAACTGATTGGTAAAACATAATTTACATTATTTCATAAAACTATTGTGGGGTGGGCAATCTTCGGCTACTCTTAGCCCAAGTTTTGCTCGCCTTATTATTTAAGTTAAATATACAAAATTAAAGCTCTGTGTAAATCTAACCTAATTACCTAGAAATCCGTTAATATAGTTTTGTACAATAAATATCTTGATAAACCGCGTAAATTTATGGATTTTACTGTATTAGTCAAGCTTCTTGCACCTTGTTTACCTTTTTTGTTGAATGTTGGTAATAAAGCTATAGAGGGGGCAGCACAAAAGTTAGGTGAAGATGGTTGGAATAAGGGAAAAGCAATTTGGGCAAAGTTACAGCCGAAAGTAGAAGCGAAAGAAGCTGCAAAAGAAGCGGTGATAGATGTAGCGCAAAGTCCAGAAGATGAAGATTCTCAAGCGAGTTTGCGGGTACAGTTAAAGAAAATTTTAGAAGCTGATCCAGCATTAGCGGCAGAAATAGCCAAGATTTTAGAAGAAGCAACAACACAACCAACAGGTGATAATATTCAAATCGGTGCTAATGCTCATGATAACAGTACAGTGAAGCAAGTCGGGAAAATTCAAGCTCATGAGGTAAGTTTTTAATTAATTATTTTACCTGTATTACTCCTTCTCTGTTGTTAGCCTACCGTGTACACAGAAGTCCAAAAAACTATGCACACAAGTCCAAAAAGCCTTACCAGACAAAGGTTTCATTAAAAACCCTCTATTGTCAATAACTTATATCTATTGAGAATAGAGAACGAGAAATCAAGTGTTTGGAATCAAAGGATTTGGGAAAACAAAATTGTGATTAACTTGTGTGTACACAGTAGGTTGTTAGCAGGGAAGGAATTTTTAGAGGTGTGGCGTGTAGTTAATGATTTAGGTTATTCTGAAAATATCGCATAGGTGAAGAGATTATGAGTCAAACAACTACTACAGAATTTAAACATATTCTGACTGATGAAAATAATGTTCCGTTTATTGAAGGAACATCAATGAAAGTTGTAGAATTGGTGACTTCAATTCATGCTTATGGTTGGAGTCCAGAAGAGTTACATTTTCAGTATCCACATTTAAGCATGAGCCAAATTTATTCAGCCTTGGCTTACTATTGGGAACATAAAGCCGAAATTGATGCTGATATGCAGCTTCGGTTTGAGTATGCGGAACAATTACGTTTAGCTGCTGGAGAATCGTTATTAGCTAAAAGACTCCGCGCAGAAGGGTTAATTAAATGAGTATTGCTTTTTATATTGATGAAAATGTTCATCGGGGAATTACAGTTGGTTTGAGGTTACGGGGTGTAGATGTATTAACAGTACAAGAAGATGGGAGAACTGGTTTCCCAGATCCTTTAATACTTAATCGAGCAACGGAACTTGAACGAGTTTTGTTTTCTCAAGATGACGATTTTTTAGCTGAAGCTAACCGTCGTATAGGTGCAGGAATAAGTTTTTCTGGGGTTATTTATGCCCATAAACTCAGAGTTTCTGTAGGTGATTGTATAAGAGATTTAGAAATTATTGCTAAAGCTGCTGATACTGAAGAGTTAAAAAATTGTGTTCAATATTTACCTTTGTAAATAATCTCAACTTTTGTAAATTTATTTTGTTTTATCATCCCCTAAACTATGGCAGAAGAAAATAAATCTAGTAATGCAGATAATTTTAAATTAGAAGCAACTGTTAACGACCAAAGTACAATAACTCAAATAGGAAAAGTCGAAGCTCAGAATGTTTATTTAACTGTACAACAAAAGGGAGCATTAAATTCAATTGAAGGCAATAGTAAGGCAGAATCAGCAGGGGTTTTGAAGGGGGGAAACCCTCATAAAAGTTTGGCTTATTGGCACGGACGGAAGGAGGAAATTGAACAATTAAGACAATGGTTAAATAGTCCTAATATTCCTTTAATTGGGATTGAGGGAATTGGGGGAACTGGGAAATCAATGTTAGCGACTAAGATTTTTGAGGAAATAGAAGGTTTCCCCAAACGGTTTTGGGCTGATGTGAGTTATGGGGCGGTTTTTAGTGATGTTGCTAGGGAAGTTTTAAGGGAATTTGGGTTTTATGTACCAGAGGAAGAAGGGAAGTTAGTACAGTCTTTGGTTAAGTGTTTGCGGTCTGGGCAATTTTTATTAATTATTGATAATTTAGAAAGTGTATTAACAGAAAATAGAATTTGGGGAAGTCAATTTTATAGTGATTTTTTTCAGAGTTGGGTAGAGTCTGGGGGAAGTAGTACGGTAATTGTCACGACTAGAGAAAGACCGGAATTTCCTAAATTTGAATGGTTAAGTCTCCAGGGTTTAGAGGTAGAAGAGGGAACAGCGTTATTAACAGAATTGGGTATTAAGGGCGATTTAGAGGAGTTTGTAAAAATAGTTGATGGGCATCCTTTATTATTGCGATTAGTGGCGGATTTATTAAAAGCGGAATTTAAGCAAGATCCAAATTTAAGCAGATTAGTTGATTTAGGTTTAGGGAATTTACAGCAATTATTGACAGATGCGAAAGTAGTGGGAACACATCGCCGGGAAAATGTGGGGATGGTGTTAGTTTTAGATGCCAGTTTTCAGCGTTTGAATGAGTTGCAAAAGTCGTTATTTTTGAATATTAGTGTTTTTCGGGGTGCGATTGATAGGGGAATGGCTGCGGCTGTTTTACTAGGAAGTGATGCAGGGGAAATTGAGGGGGAATTAAGGAATTTAGTTAAACGTTCTTTGTTGGTAGAAAAGCTGGAAGAGAAGCGGCGGTTTGAGTTTCAGCCTGTGGTGTTGGAGTATGCGAAATATAAAGCGGGTGAGCAGAGGGAGTTACATCAACGAGCGATTTATTATTATCTGTTACATCTTAAACAACCACCTTGGCAGACTAAGGAAGATATCAAGGAATATTTAGAAATTTTTTATCATTTTTATCAGTTACAAGATTATGACTCTGCTTTTGATGCAATTTTGAATTGTAATGATTTTTTAAACTTGCGGGGTTATTACACAGACGAATTGGAATTATATGGGCAGTTGGTAAGTCAATGGGAAGAAATTGATGATAGAAAAAATGGTAATTATCAGGTTGCTCTTATTTTATTAGGCAATGCTTACTACTATCTGGGACAGTACCAATGGGCAATCAAGCTATACCAGAAACGTTTGAATATATCTAGAGATATTGGTGATCGCTATGGAGAAGGTATTTCTTTAAATGCCTTGGGCAATATTTACCACTTTCTCGGACAATACCAACAAGCAATTGAGTTCTGTCAACAGTCTTTGGATATATCTAGAGAAATTGGCGATCGCAATAACGAAGGTATATCCTTAATGAATTTGGGTAATGCTTACAGATCCTTTGGACAATACCAACGAGCAATAGAGATATGCCAACAGTCTTTAGAAATATCCAGGGAAATTAGCGATCACGATAACGAAGGTAAATCCTTAAATAATTTGGGTAATGCTTACTACTCTCAAGAACTTTACCCACAGGCAATAGAATTCTACCAACAGTCCTTGAATATATTTAAGAAAATTGGCAATCGCAATGGCGAAAGCACATCCTTACTTAATTTGGGTAATACTTACAAATACCAGGGTCAATACCAGCGAGCAATAGAGTTCTACCAGCAGTCTTTAGAAATATCTAAGGAGATTAGTGATCGCTATGGAAAAGGCTTTGCTTTGAATAATTTGGGTAATGTTTACAACTCATTGGGGCAATACCAGCAAGCAATAGAGTTTTACCAACAATCTTTGGAAATTAGAAAGGAGATAGGTGATTACGACGGAGAAAGTTCTGTTTTAAATGGTTTGGGCAAGGCTTATGAATCATTGGGGCAATGCCAACAGGCTATAGAGTTTTATCAGCAACGATTGAAAATAACTAGAGAAATTGGTAATCGCCATAGTGAAGGTTTATGCTTATATAATTTGAGCAGTGTTTATAGTCGGAGTGGTAGAGTTCAGGAAGCATTTGCAGCCGGGTATCAAGCCCAGCAGATTTTCCAAGAACTTGGGCTTCCTGTTGAAGCAATGCATTATCCTAAGTGGCTAAAATCATTAATAAATTTTGCTGAAAGTGGGTGGTTACAGTTAATTGTATTATTTATTTTTGGGTTGATAGCCTTTCCTTTTGCTTTAATATGGATCATTCTGTTATTGTCATGGCGTTTAATACGTGCAAAGTTTAGAAGATGAAAATTGCTTTATCAGGAAATCCACCTCAAGAAATTGCTGAGGAATTAAAGGATTTATTTGTGCAAATTAATATTGATAAATATTGCGCTCGGCGTGGGATTGTTTTTGATGCGGCTAAATGATATGTTGACTAATTGAGAAGAAGCAAAACGCGGGTTATAAATTATTGCAAAAAGTTTTTTTATGTAAACTTTTTTAGAGTTTCCTCTATACAGGGTATATAGTATTTACACCAAATAAAATTTTAGGTAAAAGTGATTATATGAACCTGCGTGCGATCGCTTTGGCTGCTATTTTAGGGGTGTCTGCACCTGCCATTTTTGATGTAGCTGTTAATCATCAAGCTGTTGCGGCTACCTTCGATTATCCAGAAGGACAGTTTGTTGATAAAGACTGGAGGATAAGTTTAACTGTTGTTGATAATGATTACACTTTCTACGCACAAAGTCGTCATGTTGGAGATAATAGATTTGATGATCTTAGCCTGACTGGTGCGATCGCTTCAGGTACTAAACAACGTCAAATTTATACTTGGAATAATAATGGCACAAAATATATAGTATCTTGGCGACCAAGTGATCCTCGTTTTATTCGTGTACGGGTAATTCGTCCTAATGGTCGAGTTATTATCAATAAATTATATGAGTCTGCACATTAGTTATTACCCCTCCTCTAAAGATGAAAATTTCTCGTTCCCAGATGGGTGAAAATAGAGGCAAAATAGCAGGACATGGCCAAGCCATGCCCCCACAAAGATGAAATTTTTAAATCTTTCTGTCGGCTAAATAGCGGTACATTTGCCAACGTGCATTTACTTCGGTTTGTGCTTGTTCTAGCAACTGTTTGGCTATTTCTGGTTTAGTCTTGGTTAGCATTTTGAAGCGGCTTTCTTGATACATGGATGCTTCCACGGACTGGGTAGGCGCTTTCATATCTAACTGTAAGGGGTTTTTACCCTGTTTCTGCAATTCGGGATGATAACGATAGAGTAACCAGCGTCCTGAGTCTACCAAGGATTTTTGATGATTCATGCCGGTGGTCATATCAATCCCGTGGGCAATACAATGGCTGTAAGCAATAATTAGGGAGGGTCCGTCAAAGGCTTCGGCTTCTAAAAAGGCTTTGAGGGTGTGTTCATCTCTTGCGCCTAGCGCTACACTGGCTACGTAAACGTTACCGTAGGACATGGCCATTAAGCCTAAGTCTTTTTTCGGTGCGGGTTTACCACTAGCTGCAAATTTGGCTACTGCGGCTCTCGGTGTGGCTTTGGAAGATTGCCCACCAGTGTTAGAATAAACCTCTGTATCCATGACTAAAATATTGACGTTGCGACCACTGGCTAAAACGTGGTCTATGCCGTGAAAGTCAATGTCATAAGCCCAACCGTCACCGCCAACTATCCAAACGCTTTTTTTCACTAGGTAGTCGGCAAGAGATTTGAGATTTTGAATCTTTTGTAGAGATGTTCCATGAAACGTCTCTACATTATTTGATAGTTCATCTAGTTTTTGTTTGAGGGTGGTTACTCGTTCCCGTTGTTCCCAAATGTCGGCTTCGGTTTTTTGTGCGGCGTTGAGGAGGCTATTTACTAAATTATCGCCTAATTCGGTGTTGAATTGTGATAATAATTCTGCGGCAAATTCTGCTTGTTTGTCGAGGGAGAGACGATAACCAAAACCAAACTCGGCGTTATCTTCAAATAAGCTATTAGACCAGGCTGGACCCCGTCCGTCGGCGTTTTGAGTCCAAGGGGTGGTGGGTAGGTTTCCGCCGTAAATGGAGGAACAACCGGTGGCGTTGGCAATGATGGAGCGATCGCCAAATAATTGTGTTAATAATTTAAGGTAAGGTGTCTCACCACATCCCGCACAAGCGCCGGAAAATTCAAACAAGGGTTCTTGCAGTTGTTGTTGGCGGATTTGGTTTAATTTTAGATATCTGCGGTCGGGGTTGGGTAAGTTGAGGAAAAAGTCCCAATTTTTCCTTTCTTGTTCCCGGAGGGGTAACTGGGGACTCATGTTAATAGCTTTGCGTCCGGGTTCGGCTTTATTTTTGGCGGGACAAATATCAACGCAAATACTACAGCCTGTACAGTCTTCTGGTGCAACTTGAATAGTAAATTTCTGTCCGGCAAAGTCCTTATCTTTAGCGTTGGCAGATTTAAAGCTGATAGGTGCATTAGCTAAATGATCAGCCTCATACACTTTAGCGCGAATACTGCCATGAGGACAAACTAAGGCACATTTTCCGCATTGAACGCACACATCAGCATCCCAAACGGGTATTTCTTCCGCTACATTGCGTTTTTCCCATTTCGCTGTACCGGTGGGAAAGGTACCATCAGCCGGTAAAGCACTGACGGGTAAATCATCACCTTGCCATAACATGATTTTACCCAGAACATTTTGCACAAATTCCGGTGCTGCTGGTGGTAGAGAGGTTACATGGAAAGTCTCTACATTTGTGAGTTTACCCTTTTCTACCAGGGGTATTTCCACTTCATACAGGTTTTCCAGGGTATTATCCACCGCTTGCAGGTTCATCCTGACGACTTCCGCGCCTTTTTTACCGTAGGTTTTTTCAATCGCTTGTTTAATTTTAGCGATCGCCTGTTCCTCTGGCAATACCCCCGCTAACGCAAAGAAACAAACCTGCATAATTGTATTAATGCGTCGCCCCATACCACTATTCCGGGCTACCTGACTGGCATTAATAGTATAAATTTGCAAATCTTTTTCTAGAATTTTTTGACGCACTTTCAGAGGTAAATTTTGCCAAACTTCCTCCGCCGGACAGGGACTATTTAATAATAAAGTTGCCCCCTGTGCCGCATATTTTAAAATTTCGATGCGTTCAATAAATCCCCAATGATGACAACCGATAAAATTCGCCTGATCTATCAAATAAGTAGAACGAATTGGTTGTAAACCAAAGCGCAAATGTGAAACCGTCATTGACCCGGATTTTTTCGAGTCATACACAAAATAACCTTGAGCGTAATTGTCTGTTCCCTCACCAATAATTTTGATAGAATTTTTATTCGCGCCTACAGTTCCATCAGAACCCAAGCCGTAAAACATCGCTCTCACAACGGTTTCCGGTTCTGTGGAAAAATTGGCATCGTACTTTAAAGATGTGAAACTAACATCATCATCAATCCCCACAGTAAAATGATTCTTCGGCATTTCTTGGTTTAAATGTTCAAAAACTGCCTTCACCATTGCCGGGGTAAACTCTTTAGAAGAAAGTCCATAACGACCGCCGACAACTTTCGGAAAATTCCCATATTGCCAAGCTTCATGGATTGCCGTTACTACATCTAAATATAATGGTTCACCTGCGCTGCCTGGTTCTTTTGTCCGGTCAAGTACCGCAATAGATTTAACAGTTTGGGGTAAAGCTTGGACAAATCTAAATACATCCAAAGGTCTGTACAATCTAACTTTTAAAACCCCTACCTTTTCCCCAGTTGCAGTTAAATAATCTACCGTTTCATGTACCGTTTCACAACCAGAACCCATCAACACTATTACCCGTTCCGCATCAGCAGCACCATAATATTCATATAACTGATAATATCTACCCGTGCGTTGTCCAAACTGCTGCATTATTTCC
The DNA here is from genome assembly GCA_035299225.1 of Nostocaceae cyanobacterium. Classification (GTDB taxonomy): domain Bacteria; phylum Cyanobacteriota; class Cyanobacteriia; order Cyanobacteriales; family Nostocaceae; genus DATGXB01. The sequence continues at coordinate 13,103 of DATGXB010000195.1, forward strand.
TGTACAATCTCTGTACACGCCTGATAGTAAGGGTTTGCACCTTCACGGGCTTGAAAATACACATCAGGGTTTTGGGCAGTTCCCCGTAAAACTGGACGGTCGGGAGTTAGAGAGCGATCGCGATGTGCTAAAATCGAATCAAAGGGAATCAGTGCCTGTAAATCTTCATCTGCCAATAACTGCACTTTTTGGACTTCATGAGAAGTTCTAAACCCATCAAAAAAATGAATAAACGGTACACGGGCTTTTAAAGTTGCAGCATGAGCAATTAGCGCAAAATCCTGTGTTTCCTGCACAGAAGCAGAACACAGCATCGCAAAACCCGTACCCCTAGCCGCCATCACATCACTATGATCCCCAAAAATAGATAAAGCGTGAGTTGCTAAAGAACGGGCTGAAACGTGAACAACCGTGCTAGTTAACTCCCCAGCGATTTTATACAAATTAGGAATCATTAATAATAATCCCTGAGAAGCTGTAAAAGTCGTACTTAAAGCCCCCGTTTGTAAAGCACCGTGTACAGCAGCAGCAGCCCCCCCTTCGCTTTGCATTTGGGTAACATTAGGAATAGTCCCCCAAAGATTTTGTTTACCCTCAGCCATCCAAGCATCAGCCCATTCCCCCATATTTGAAGAGGGTGTAATAGGATAAATAGCGATAACTTCATTTAGTTTATATGCTACACGAGCAACCGCTTCATTACCATCAATTGTAGCAAAGCACTTGTTCATTATTTTTTCTCCCTGTCCCAATATTTTGGTCTTTTCAACTGTAGGTAAATAACCCATCAAAAGTAGAATTAAAAATCACTAGAAACAGGAAGAGAATTTGTAATATTTTCTACAATTAAATATAGCTAAAATAATAACTTTCAGTAAATCCTTTAAATCTTATCATCATCTATTTATATTATATCTACTCATATATTAATCTTGTACTCAATCTTTCCAACCTTGTTAAAATCAGCTTTTAAAGTATATTTTTCTAAATTATGGGGTAGGGGTACGGGTGAAAATTATGAATTACAGCAGTAGTTAAAATTGTAGGGTGGGCATTATTTTTAATTCTAAATATCTGCTGATATTCCAACACAATGCCCACCTTATTTTCTAGTTAAAATTGTAGGATGGGCATTATTTTTAATTCTAAATATCTGCTGATATTCCAACACAATGCCCACCTTATTTATTTTCTACTTCGTTCTTAATGAGATTACAAAATTAAGTTGCCAGAATAATATCAGAGTAGGCAAAATCCCAAATTGGACGCATTTTGAAAAACTCCTCAAAAGAGATTCTCAAATCTTTATTTTCATCATATTTACTCATGTATTCGTCAACCTCAATCGAAGGCAGTCCCCATTCTAACAATAATGTTCTTAACTCAAATTCCTCAATATAACCAGTGCCATCAATATCTATCTGCTCGAAAATTAGTTGACATTTTTCTTCATTGCTAATATTTTTACCCTTGCTCAAATATTCTAATTTTATCGCTTCTTTCTTGAGCCGTTCTTTTACACCTTTAATTTGCCAGATTTGCTCATAGAAATTAGTAAAATTAAATTGTTGCAAATCTGTATTACGAGCCAGAAAATCATTGATGAAAGAATCTGGAACTTGCCACTCATGCCAAAGAGTTCTCAATTCATCTTTGCTTAAAGTTCCAGTTTTATCACTATCCAATTGATCAAAAACTGCTGCTGCTACTGCTTGATCATCAAGTTCATCAGTTTTGATTGATAAATTTTTGTTTAACCATAATTGCCTTGCATCTTCATCAATTAATGTTTGTCTTTGACTTTCTTTTGTCCAACTCATCCATTCTGCTGGGGTAGGATTCATAATTAACTTATAAAGAGCATTATATCCAAGTACAAAAAGGATAAACCACAAATTACCAGTCGCACCTAAAACAGAAGGCAATATTAACACACCAGCCGCTAAAATGGAAGCAGAGTAAAGATTATCTTTAAATAATCCAAACACAGTAAAGATAAAGTAAAATACCCGACACCAAACATAAGTGCTGAGAACTAAGAAAGTGTTAATTAACCAAAAATCTGAACTTGGTTCAAACAGAAGATGAACAGCAGTATAAAGGTGTAAACTCACAAAGAATAAATACCCTGGAATCATGGCACTCTTAGAACCAAAAACAATTGGTGTTTGGTAAAAAGAAGAAGTAACATGACCGATGATTGCTGATAATGCCATAATCATCGCAGGTATTTCTGGATGACTGCTAAAAAATGCAATCACACCAAATACAACTTCTATACTACCAGAAATTACATGAGTTCTGATTGATAATTTCCGCTTAGGTAGCATCAAAAATTTTGGATGTGGTGGGGTTGTGTAATGGTAGTACAAAACGTAAAAGTTACTAAGAATTGATGCCCCACAGAGAATTAGTTTTTGATAATATTCTGTTTCTTCCCCTGTAAAAGTCGTCCCAAAATAAAAACAAGCTAGAGCATAAATAGTCACGGGTAAAATTAGCAAAGTGTTTTTCACAAATATCGGCATATCTATTCTCCTTATTTCATTAATTCAGATGAGCAAAGAAAATGTATAGAGCTAAATTTTGGGAGGTTAATAATCATCGCTCATTAAGTTGAACACCCCATCAGTTAGCGGATTTAATAACGCTATTCTATATATCTATGGGTGTAGTTAATTACATTTTTATTGTTAGCTTATAGTCAGATAATTTACTAAATTTGTAAACCGAAAAACAGAGTATTGATTTTTACTCCGTGTATAAATTTACGAATTATTTTAGTAATAAGATTTTCTAGAAACTGTATATAAAATAACAAAGTCTTTTCAACTATCTTAATTGTCTTGTTATTAACTGTAAGTCTATGCTTAATTGCTTTATCTCTGTTAACAGTTTTTAGAATAAATTAAAATAAGTTTGTTTGCATTAATATTTTGTAAAATAAATTCACTAGAGAACATCGCGCTAATAATACATTGAGTAGTGTTGGTTAAGGTAAAGGAAAATTTGTGTATAATTAAATTATGATAACCATAATTGTACATAAAAAAGTTGAACATTATGAATTTTAGAGACTGGGAAATTGAAGCAGAGTTACAAAGAATGAAAAGAGAGTTAAATCTCTCAGAAGATAATAATTTTACAAATCAGAATAATTCTCAAAACTTAGACAATGTACTAAATAAGCTGAATGATTTAGTAGGAATGCAAAATGTTAAAGATGAAATTAATACATTAATCAATTTTCTGAAAGTTCAAAATATGCGTCAAAAACAGGGACTAGCTAAAGTTAAATTATCCCTAAATTCGGTTTTTGTGGACCACCTGGAACTGGTAAAACAACGGTTGCACGTTTGATAGGTGAAATATATCAACAATTAGGAATACTCTCTAAAGGACATCTTATTGAAACTGATAGATCAGGTTTAGTTTCAGGATATGTTGGACAAACAGCACTAAAAGTAGATGAAATTATTAAATCAGCTTTAGATGGAGTATTATTTATTGATGAAGCTTATGCACTAGCACCAGAAAATGCAGGAAAAGATTTTGGACAAGAAGCAATAGATACTTTATTAAAAAGAATGGAAGATTACCGAGATCGGCTAGTTGTAATTGTTGCTGGATATAGTGATGAAATGTCAAGATTTATAAATTCTAATCCTGGTTTAAAGTCCAGATTTAATAAATATTTTTATTTTGATGATTATACGCCTGAAGAACTATTAGACATTTTTGAAAAAATCTGCCATCAACAACATTTTGTCATAACTGAATTAGGTAAACAAAAATTATTAAATAAGTTTACGGAGTTCTATACTAAGAAAGATAAAACATTCGGTAATGGTAGATTGGTGAGAAATATTTTTGAAAAAATAATTGAAAGACAAGCTAATAGAGTTGTGAAGCTTAAAGATGTTAACAAAGAGATGATGATGACACTTACTGAAGAAGATATAAATTAAACATAATTTTAAATTAAAAACATCCAATAATGACGATGCAGAGACTCTTTGAGAACAACGAGAATTATTGAGTTTGATTGAATCATTCTTTAGTAGGATGTATGAGAAAAATTAATGAGTATAATTAGCTAGTTGGAGGCTTTTTGTTAACATTTTTGATAGGAATTTGTAACGAATTGTAAAAGTAGTGGGGATGTACGGATATTGCGATTTTCATAGCTATGAAACCGAACCATCCACATTGATTGGGTGGTGCTATCGTTAAGCTAAGAAGCTAGAGATTAAGCTTCACAGAAAAGAACAAATTACCAAAGTATTTATAGTTGTTTACCAGCTAAGAAGCTTAAGCTTGAGTTTTCTAAAACCACATCACGCATTTTTGAGGTGATAGTTATGGCACTCATTCGCTGGGAACCATTCAGGGAAATTGAACGTTTAGATCCTTTCCGCGAAATGGATACTTTACAAAGACAAATGAATCGTCTATTTGATAGGTTATTACCTACAGATGGAGGTGAAAGGCCAGGTTTTAATTTTGTGCCTGCGGCTGAGTTAGAAGAAACTGACGACGCTTTACACTTGAGATTAGAAGTGCCTGGACTAGAAGCAAATGATATTAACATCGAAGCTACTCCAGAGTCAATTTCTATTAGCGGTGAAAGAAAATCGGAAGTTACCACCGAAAGAGAAGGTTATACTCGCTCAGAATTTCGTTATGGTAGATTCCAACGTGTAATTCCTTTACCTGCACTGATTAAAAATAATGAAGTGCAAGCCGAGTATAAGAATGGTATTCTGAATTTAACTTTACCCAAGGCTGAACCAGAAAGACACAAAGCCATTAAAGTGAATGTTGCTGCTAATTCGTGAGTATTGAGGGGCGGTTTTTGGATGTAAATTATGGATAGATAAAACACTTTGTTTGCTAAATCTGCCCCATTGAAATTGAAATTATAATGGCTGAAGTATGAGGAATAATAACTTGATGATGATTCATACTTCAGCTTTTATATCTCAAGAGGATTCAGGAATAAATTTACATTTCATTTGCATAATTAGAGTAGTTGTGATTGCTACTTCATCATAGTCTTATAAATTTAGATATGCAAATTTGATGTATTTGAGTTTGAAAATTAAGAAAATTATTACAGCACGTTTCAGGTAAATGAGGTACAAATTTTGGGAACAAAGCTTTATGTGAAGAAACTTTCACCCCTGTTCCCTGTTCCCTGTTCCCTGCTGTAATTCTGAGTCCTGTATTTTTGACGCATTTACCTATCACCAAAAGCGAGGAAAATATGGCGAAGGTAGTTGGTATTGATTTGGGAACAACTAATTCTTGTGTAGCGGTAATAGAAGGGGGACATCCTTTAGTGATAGCTAATGCTGAAGGACAAAGGGTAACTCCTTCAGTGGTGGCTTATACTAAAAGTGGCGATCGCTTGGTGGGACAAATCGCCAGAAGACAAGCGGTAATGAACCCGGAAAATACTTTTTACTCTGTGAAGCGGTTTATCGGACGTAAGCATGAGGAAGTTACCCACGAAGCCACAGAAGTATCTTACAAGGTTTTACGCGATCGCAATGGCAATGTTAAACTTAGCTGTCCCACGGCTGGGAAAGACTTCGCACCAGAAGAAATTTCCGCCCAGGTATTGCGAAAATTAGTAGATGATGCTAGTAAATATTTGGGTGAAAAGGTAACTCAAGCAGTAATTACTGTCCCGGCTTATTTTAATGATTCTCAACGTCAAGCCACCCAAGATGCGGGAAAAATCGCCGGTTTAGAAGTTTTACGGATTATCAACGAACCTACCGCCGCCGCTTTAGCTTATGGTTTAGATAAAAAAAGTAATGAAACAATTTTAGTGTTTGACTTGGGGGGTGGAACTTTTGATGTTTCTATTCTCGAAGTTGGTGAAGGTGTGTTTGAAGTTAAATCTACCAGTGGTGATACTCACTTAGGTGGGGATGACTTTGATAAAAAAATTGTTGACTGGTTAGCAGGTGAATTTCAACGTAATGAAGGGATTGATTTAAGGAAGGATAAACAAGCTTTACAACGTTTGACGGAAGCAGCAGAAAAAGCTAAAATTGAGCTTTCCAGTGCTACCCAAACTAATATTAATCTCCCATTTATTACAGCCACTCAAGAAGGCCCAAAACATTTAGATATGACTTTGACACGGGCTAAATTTGAGGAAATGACTGCTGATTTATTAGACCGTTGTCGTCAACCAGTGCAACAAGCACTAAAAGATGCAAAACTAACTAATGCGAATATTGATGAAGTAGTTTTAGTTGGTGGTTCAACTCGTATTCCCGCAGTCCAAGAATTAGTTAAACGGTTAATAGGAAAAGATCCCTGTCAAGGTGTGAACCCTGATGAAGTGGTAGCTGTCGGTGCAGCTATTCAAGCGGGTGTGTTATCTGGTGAAGTTAGAGATATCTTACTTTTGGATGTTACACCACTATCTTTAGGTGTAGAAACTCTCGGCGGTGTGATGACGAAAATTATTAACCGCAACACTACTATTCCCGTGAAAAAATCCGAAATTTTCTCCACTGCCACCGATGGTCAAACAAATGTAGAAATTCACGTTTTACAAGGTGAAAGGGAGTTAGCCAGAGATAACAAGAGTTTAGGCAATTTCCGTTTAGATGGTATTCCCCCAGCCCCAAGAGGAGTACCACAAATTGAAGTGACTTTTGATATTGATGCCAATGGAATTTTATCGGTGATGGCTAAAGACCGTGCCACCAATAAACAGCAATCAATTTCTATTACTGGTGCTTCCACACTGGATAAAAGCGACGTGGAAAGAATGGTCAGAGATGCAGAAGTTCACGCGGAGGAAGATAGAAAACGACGCGAACAAATTGATACTAAAAATGTAGCGGAATCTTTGGTTTATCAAGCTGAAAAACAACTTAAAGATTTGGATGATAAGGTTAACCCGGCTGATAAGAACCGCGCAGAAGATTTAATCCAGAATTTACAGGAGGCTATCAGTCAAGATAATCATGAGAGAATTAAATCTTTAAGCAATGAACTACAACAAGTTTTAATGCAGATAGGTAGTGCTGTTTATGCTCAAGCGGGAAGTCCTAATGGTAGCACTAAATCACCTACTGGTGGAGGTGAAGAAGTAATTGATGCTGATTTTGTCGAAAATGCCTAGAAGAAAGGAAAAAGGGAAAAGGGAAAATATTTCTCTTCTCCCTCATCTTATTGTATGAAGCGATCGCCTGTACGTTAAAGTAGCGATCGCTTTTCTGTTTATTGATAACGGTATACCAATTAATTTATACATAATATTTATTTTTTCTTTCCGTTCGCCACTAATAAACTACTGTAAATATTACTTACACTCAGAATTTTAGCTATAAAAATCACTATTTTTGTACTTTTTGAGATATTCTAAAAATCTAAAGAATACTCAAGATAGATGCGAATAGAAATCATTATGGTGTTTTCTGGTTGAAGGCTAAAGCTCTAAGTTTGTTAATAATTAACACTATCCTAAAAGATGGAGGTGATAATACATTGCTACTAATTTCAACTAGTGCAAGATCAAAACTGTTACTTAAATTACTGATTTGAATATAAAACTATGGAATTTTTACCAATTCTCTAGAAATTGCCAGCCTAAATGATTCTTGATCAAGCCAGTTATCTGTTGTTTGTTACCTATACAAATCAGTTCACAAATTAAATAGGACTGCTATAGTTAACTGATGAATGTTTATTCCTAACTTACGCAGATAAAAATTCCGAACCCATACAAGACAGAATCAAGTTGGCATCAAAGGAGGATTCACAACAGGACAATCATGAAAATTTACATCCTATACTAGAAGTAGATTTAATGATGGGCAAAAACTAGCAATACAATACACACGGATACAAATTGCTGGACTCGAATAGCTATATTAAGTAAGGCAGAAAGTGGTAATTGAGAACTATGGCTACTAAAACGATTCATGTGAGGGAATATACAGTTAGAGCGCATCAAAGAGTAATTCATACTCGCGTTTTCAACTTTGTTTGTAAACAGTGTAATCAGCCAACTAACAGGGAAACTTTTGGGCCTAGACCTTTATATTGTGAATCTTGCCGTCCTCCACAAGCGCCTAAAAAATCACAACAAGTTTCTAGCAAAGCCAAACCCCGCGCTATGACATACACCAGTGAAACAGAATTAGATTGATTGAATTTCTATGAATGCACAAGAACCATTACAACCACCACCGGACGTATTTTTTCGACCACTTTTAGACTTACGAGACTACTACGCGAGTTTAGCCGCAGAATACCAAAGGTTATTTATTGAAGCGCGAACTCAAATGGATCATGTAGACGCTTTATTGTCTCAGTGGTCTTGTCCTGATGAAGATGAGGAGTTTACCCAACTAGAAGTAATCGGAGAAATAGCAGAATCTTCTGTAGATTCTCCCGCTTTGTTCTCATCTGATCTTAGTTCTGAATCTAAGTTAAATTCTATCGAGTCAAAAACGCTAGATTTGGAACAACCAAAATTAGAACATCCCCCAACTACAACTCAAAATGTAAATGTTTCTGATCAATCTTTCACTGAAACTAACAATTTAGATGCTTCTAATTATGACGGCACATTCATACAGGAGAATGATCACTTTAACAAAGTTCCAGACATTCCCATGATTCCCCCTTATGAACGTCTGACTCGAATGGAAGCGATTAAGAAGTTATTGCAAGAATATGAGGGGACAGTATGCCATATAGATTTTATTGTGCGATCGCTCTATGGTGAACTTAAACCAACTATCTATAGAGTCGTTAAAGGTCGAGTGCAATCATCCCTCACCCAAGGCCGAGAAAGACATTATTGGGCAGCAATTCCCAACGAACCAGGTTGTTATACCCTAGATTTAAACTCACTCGGCCCATCAAATCCCACTTTTGCCCAAGGGATGAAATCCAAGAAGAAAAAACCTTACATCCCCCCTAAAAGTAAAGTTCTACCCATGTTGCGACGGTTTGAGGGTCAATTTTTGATTGATGCAATCACCTCTTTTTTAGAACAAAATCCCGGACGTGTATTCAATGTTAATCAAGTCATCGTCGGTATTTATGGAGAACTAGACTCAGAACAAACCAGAGAGGTAAAAACCAAAGTCTTAAACGAACTCTCAAGAGGACATCGCACCGGTAGATTTTCCAGAGTTCCTGACAAAATCGGCCTGTACACCTGGGATGCAAAAACCATTAGCCGTACTGGTACACGTTAGAGGAGGCAGAGGGGCCGGGGGCAGGG
>DATGXB010000196.1:0-7249 GCA_035299225.1 Nostocaceae cyanobacterium
TAGCTATTAGTTCCCATTGTTCCCAAGTTAGATTACTGGGGTATACTTTAGTCATTGGCTCACAGGGTGTTTTTTCTACAATTTCAGTTTAATCCTTGTGAGCTTTCCTACAACACCCCCCACTTTTAAAACATCCTCTTACATTTAACCTTTACTTTTAACTGAAGTTAACTGTAATAAATTTATTTTATGGAACTTTCACAGAACTGTTGTTCCATGACGTTTCTTGGTTTTCAAGCTTGAGTTTTAATCAAAATATACAGGCTTGAACAGAGGTTTAGCAGACTTTAATGATGGGTAAATAGAACAAATCAAAGCTGTAATGCTTACTAAGTAAGGATTGTGCCGACATTTCTTTACGAATGGTTGTAGAGTAATTGCTTACTTAACAATCTGTAATATTCTCTGTTCAGAAAAAAGCCCGGCTAAAGAGCAAAATATTTGCGTAAAGCCTGACAATCAAGATGAATATTTCGAGAGTGAGTATTTATGAAGATAATATAAATGAAGTTTATGTTAATGTCCCAGATTATACTGAAAGTGTTTAATAACATTCAATAAATGTACTATGTCCAACAAGTTGAATTTTCATTTCGGCTAGAATTATGCACTGACTTTGGTTGTAAAAATACACAATTAGAAATTTTTTAGGGTGCTTATGTTTGACTATCAATTGCCAGATAGAACCAAAGAAACAAGCAATTTTGTTGGAAAGTGTTTAACACCTTTTCAGCGAAAACTTTTACAAAAGAGTTTACAAGATAATTGTCCTGAATCCTATCGCCAACGCATAGAAATTATGTTGTTGGCTGATGAGGGAAAAACACAAACAGAAATTTGTAGTATTTTAGGTTGTTGTCCAGCCACTGCTAGACATTGGATACATATAGCACGAATGGGAATGGCGCATCAATGGCAAGATTGTCCGATTGGTCGTCCGAAAACAGTCAATGATGAGTATTTAGAAAGATTAAAAGAATTGATTAATAGCGATCCTCGTGATTGTGGTTATTCTTTTAAACGGTGGACAGCAAGCTGGTTGCAAAAACATTTAGCGAAAGAATTGGGAATTGAAGTGAGCGATCGCCATCTGAAACGCCTACTCAAACAGATGGGTTTATCCACAAAAACCAAAGCTCACAAAAATCAAGAAAATAACCAGCAGTCAGCAGACAGAAAAATCCTAATCAGTGATTTAAAAACTGTCAATTCCACAGATAATCTCGAATTCTTTCCCCTCAACTTGACTAAATTAGGAACAGCATTGGAAATTCATGGTACACAATCTATCTGAGCAATCTACCTTTTTACAACAGTTAAATAACACTCTTGCATATACTTTAACTGAAGCAGACATTCAACCTTATTTATCCAAAATCAAAAACCTCAGCCCCAAAGTAGGGAAATTTTGGCAAGGAGTTGATGTTGAACCAGGTATTTATATCGTCCTCGCCGGTAAAGTCCGATTACTAGACCAAGCAGAAGAACTAATTGACACCTTAGAAGCTGGATCATCATTCGGGGAATTTACCTTATTTCCTGACTCAAAGTTCTCCCACTATGCAGCAAGAGCCAGCATTAACTTACAACTTTGTTTTGTCCCAGGTGAAGTATTAACACCACTCATGGGCAAATATCCGCAAATACGGGATCATCTTTGGCAGAAAGCCACATTACGCAACCCCACACCAGTTACCCCCAATACTCCCAACCCTGTTAATTATTCAAAATCACCTGCATCTTTACCCGCACCTTTACCAACACCACAAGAACCCACGCGGGAAGCAAAAATTAGTAAAGCTTATTTTCCTGGTCCAAGTCAAAAAGTCGGACATTTTTGGCAACGATTAACCAGACGTTATCCCTTTTATGCTCAACAAAGTGCTTCCGATTGTGGTGCAGCTTGCTTAGTAATGGTTGCCCGTTATTGGGGAAAACGCTTCAGTGTAAATCGAGTCCGGGAAATTGCCAACGTAGACCGCAACGGAGCATCATTAAGAGGGTTATTGACTGCGGCAGAAAGCTTAGGTTTTGCGGCCAGACCAGTAAAAGCTTCATTGAACCAACTAGCCAAACAAAAATTACCAGCGATCGCCCACTGGGAAGGCAAACATTATATAGTAGTATACGAAATTACCTCCAAATATGTAGTAGTAGCAGACCCCGGAATCGGTCAACGTACCCTCACCCACGCCCAATTTACCGCCGACTGGACAGGTTATACCCTGCTACTGCAACCAACAGTCATGTTAAAAGAAGCAGAAGAAGCTTCTACACCCTTCTGGCAATTTTTCGAGTTATTAAAACCCCACTCCTTATTATTGCTAGAAATCTTCGCCGCTTCCGTATTTATTCAGTTATTTGGGTTAATAACTCCCCTCTTTACTCAATTAATCTTAGACCGAGTAGTAGTTCAACGTTCTGAACTCACCTTAACAGCCGTCGGTATAGGTTTACTGATGTTTAACCTATTCCGTGTAGCCATGACAGGATTAAGGCAATATTTACTAGACCACACAGCCAACCGCTTAGACTTAGCCTTAATTGTCGGGTTTATTCGTCATACCCTCCGGCTACCCATGAGCTTTTTTGAGTCCCGTTACGTCGGCGACATCGTTTCTCGTGTCCAAGAAAATCGTAAAATTCAACGCTTTCTCTCCGGTGAAGCTTTATCAATTCTCCTAGACTTAATCACCGTCTTTATTTATGTTGGCTTAATGATTTGGTATAACTGGCAAATGGCACTATTATCATTATTGATAATTCCTCCTTTTGCTTTATTAGCCTTAGTTGCCACACCATTTTTACAAAGAATTTCCAGAGAAATATTTACAGCCGTCGCTAAAGAAAGCAGTTACTTAATCGAAGCCCTAACTGGAGTCAGAACAGTTAAAGCCACCGCCGTAGAACAAACAGTCCGTTGGCATTGGGAAGAACTTTTAAATAAAGAAATTAAAACTAACTTTTCTGGGCAAGTCATCAGCAACCGCTTACAAATTTTCAGTAACACTATTCAAGCTTTAGTTACTACCGGTTTATTATGGTATGGCGCACATCTAGTCATTAATAATCAATTAACAATTGGTCAATTAGTGGCTTTTAATATGCTTTTGGGTAATATTATTAGCCCCTTTCAACGGTTAATTGTTTTATGGAATCAATTGCAAGAAGTAATTATTGCCGTAGAAAGAATTAATGATGTTTTAGATGCAGAACCAGAAGAAGACTTACAAAAAGACATTAGACAAACTTTGCCACCCCTGAAAGGTAATATTCGCTTTGAAAGTGTTACTTTCCGTTATCATTCAGAAAGTGATAACAACATTTTAGAAAATCTCACCTTTGAAGTCAAACCAGGGCAAATGGTAGCTTTAGTTGGTCGTAGTGGTTCAGGTAAAACTACCATTTCTAAATTAGTATTGGGTTTGTATCCACCCACCGACGGCAAAATCTTAATAGATGGTCATGATATTACAAGTATTTCCTTACGTTCTTTTCGTCAGCAAGTCGGTGTAGTTGACCAAGATACATTTTTATTCGGAGGAACAATTCGAGAAAATATTAGTCTAGGTCATCCAGGCACACCATTAGCTGCAATTATCGAAGCCGCAAAACTAGCAGGTGCTGATGAATTTATTCGTAAATTACCGATGGGTTATGAAACCCAAATTGGTGAAGGTGGTGGTTTATTATCAGGTGGACAAAGACAAAGAATAGCGATCGCCAGAGCATTATTAGGGAATCCCCGACTGTTAATTTTAGATGAAGCTACTTCTCATTTAGACACCGAATCAGAAAGAATTATTCAACAGAATTTAACTACAATTCTCAAAAATAGAACAACATTTGTAATTGCTCACCGTCTTTCTACAATTCGTAATGCTGACCTGATTTTAGTTCTAGATCGAGGTGTGCTGATTGAAACTGGTACACATGAAGAATTAATGGCTAAACGCGGACATTATTACTATCTTAATCATCAACAGTTAAATAACCTAAGTGAATCATAGATTTAGGATGAATTTGTTTAATTTTGATCTATTTTCACAATTGACAGTTATCTTTAGGCAAAAATTATGACAAATACATTAAATGGCAAAGTAAACCCAGCAGTATTAACAGAAGAATTTAGCACTTATCAAGAAAAAGAAGAAAATTTAACTCCCCAATTACCAGAAGTTACCAGCGAAGATTGGTCAGAGATAACCAAAGATTCACTAGATAGTTTACCTAGAGTTTGGACAAGAGGAATACTTTATTTTTTAGTGCTTTTTGTCTCTATAGTTTTACCTTGGGCGATGTTGTTTCAAGTAGATGAAACAGGAACAGCTAGAGGGAGAATTGAGCCTAAAGATAGAACAGTTAAACTTGATGCTGCTGTCAGTGGAACTGTATCAGAAATTCGTGTAAAAGAAGGTGAAGCTGTCCAAGCTGGACAAAGTATAATGTTATTAGAATCAGAATTAGTTAAATCAGAATTACGTCAAGTACAAGATAAATTAGAAGGTCAATTAAATCGTTTAGCACAAATTAAGTCATCTCAAAATCAGTTAATTATTTCTTTAACCACTCAACAACAACAAAATCAATCACAACAATTAGAAAAACAAACACAGATTGACCAAGCTAGGCAAAATTTGATTACATTAGGAAATGCTTATAATTTTCAAAGAGATGAAAGATTATCGCAATTAAATCAAGCGCGACAATCTCTTGAGTACAGTATTACTAATAGTAGATTAGCAGAAAGTAGTTTAGCCAGCACCAGCAGAGAAGTCCAGCGATATAGAAAACTACATCAAGAAGGAATAGTCCCAGAAATTAATGTAGTTGAAAAAATGGACATTGCTAAAGATAAGCAGCAATTATATGAGCAAAGTAAATCAGATATTCAGCAATCTAGATTACGGTTAAGAGAACAAAGCAGCAGTTATGAGCGCAATTTAAAACAGGCGATCGCTGATATCGAACAAGCAGAATTAAGACTCCAAGAACAATTAAGAGGATATCAAACCTTAGTCCGTTCTGGACAGTTAGCCGTACTCAGAATAGAAGAACAACAAAAAAATCTAGAAACAGAAATTACAGCACTGAGGTCAGAAATTGCTCAAACTCAAAGCCAAATTTCCTCTTTACAGTTTCAGCTAGGACAACGAGAATTAAAAGCACCTGTTGACGGTACATTATTCCAATTACCTATCCAAAAAGCTGGTGCAGTCGTACAACTAGGAACAATGGTAGCAGAAATTGCCCCCAAAGATTCACCATTAATTATTCGTGCTCAAATGTCCACAACAGAAAGTGGTTCTCTGCAAACAGGACTACCAGTTAAACTCAAATTTGATGCTTATCCCTTTCAAGATTATGGTGTAGTCAATGGAGAATTAGTAGAAATTTCACCCACAACCGTAGAAATAGACACACCTAATGGTAAAGTAGCAGCATATAACCTAGAAATTGCTTTGAAACAAACTTGTATTCCTGCTGCTAAAAAGTGTATTCCCTTACGTCCAGGAGATACAGCAACAGCTGAAGTAATAGTGCGTCAACGTCGCATCATTGATTTCTTAATTGATCCATTTAAAAAACTGCAACAAGGAGGAGTAAAATTGTAGTGTTCGCACCATAGCAGTGGATCTAAAATTTCCCTTTATCCAACATTTTTAAAAGTTTTTTTAGCTTTTTTAATTCATTGTAGGACAAATATCATGTTAAACTCAGTTACTATTACCAAAGAAGATATTTTTCAACAAATCAAACTATCTTGTAAAATTCCTGAAGTAGTTGAACAAATTGTTAGTCGCAAAGTAATTATAGCTGCTGCCGAAGAAGCAGGAATAACAGTAGAAACAGAAGAGTTACAAAAAGCAGCAGATCAATTGCGACTAATATCTAAACTCCAAAGTGCTGATGATACCTGGAAATGGTTGCACAAACATAATTTATCTTTAGACGAATTTGAAGAAATGATTAGCAATGGTATTATTTCATCAAAATTAGCCAAGCATATCTTAGCTGATCAAGTTGAACCTTATTTTTTTCAAAACCAAATCAACTATTTTGGTGCAGTAATATATGAAGTAGTATTAAATGATGAAGACTTAGCAATGGAACTGTTCTATGCTCTTAACGAAGGGGAAATGAGCTTTTATGATGTAGCTTGCCAATACATCCAAGACAAAGAATTACGTCGTAAAGGTGGATATAGAGGAATTGTATATCGTAAAGATTTAAAACCAGAAATTTCTGCTGCCGTTTTTGCAGCCAAACCACCTCAAGTAATTAAACCTGTTGTCACTTCTCAAGGAGTATATTTAATTCTCGTTGAGGAAATTATTGAACCAAAATTAGACCCTCAGTTACGCTTTCAGATTATGTCAGAGTTATTTGATTCATGGATAAAACAGAAAGTTGAGGAGACTGAAGTTGTGATTAATCTCCCATCTGAATAAAGCTTAGATGAAATTTGAGAAAATCCTCATCCTCAAGACCCAGTTTTTATTGTTTATTTTTATAGCTACTAAAACTAGACAGTTAGAGAAACTATTCTGGAGGATTTGTAGCATTAAGTCCGCATTTATCACAAGTTATGCATTCACATTTCTCAAAAGATTTACCCATACTATATTACGGACATTTGTAATAGCTTGAATATTTAGCACAGCCTGAAACACTATCAATTTTCATCTTTCCAAACTTTCCAAATTATCCAACCAATTTACTAAATCCTCCAAACTTGTGAAATCTAACAAAGCTTCAGCTAAATCTTCCAATCTTTCCACCGGCAACTGACAAATCCGCATTTCTAAATCAAGGTCAATTTCACCAATCAACCGATGAACTAACCGCATAATCACAGCAAGTTCCCCCTCTTGTCGTCCCTCTTGTCGTCCCTCTTGTCGTCCTTCTTCTCTTCCTCTTCTGATCCCTTCTTCCATCCAGCTAGTAACAATTTCCATCACAGCCTCCTGTTGAGTTGGTGTAAATTTAGCAACCTCAGTTTGAAATATCTCTTCTTCCTGTGCATTTAACCGCAGGTAAGTATCAATAAAACCAGAAATCATTTTTGTCCGTGCTGGGTCAAGACATTCCAACTAGAGAGAATTTCCCAGCAATTCTCATTATGAGAATAGTTATCGTTATCTTGGAAAGACTAGGCAAAAGTGTCAGTTAGAGATATGGTAATTTTATGATTGTAGTTGAGCAGCACAGTGGAAAAGTCAAATTACCCCAGTAGCTTTGATCAAAT
>DATGXB010000197.1:0-8102 GCA_035299225.1 Nostocaceae cyanobacterium
GGAGGCCGGGGGGCTGGGGGTAGGGGGGAGGGAAGATTCCTGATTTTTTATTTCTTGATAACCGCCGGCTAGTAAGGCGCGATACAACGGCAACTCAAATAACTGCCGCATCACGGCTTGAGAGCGTTGTAAGTCTTCTACGGTTTCAAACAGGGGAACTACCTGAATTGTGCCGACGGCTACACCAGGATCAAATAATCGGGCTTCTTTGGCTAATAATAAAACTTCCAGAACGTCGCTCACTTCCCTACACATACTGATAATGTAGGTTTTGCAGATGTTGATGCCAAATTCCTGTTGTAGCGATCGCACTACTCGGAATGTTTCAATGATATCGTTAGTTTTTTCCGAAAACGGTAATTCTGCGGGAATCAGAGGACGACGGGTTTTTAATTCTGAAGTTAACCAAGCTACTCTTTGTTCTTCTGTCAGTTCATTATAGGCTTGGGGTAAAAGTTGCAGATATTCCAGAATCTCATTTAAGGCATCGGCATGACGGGAAGATTCTTGGCGAATATCTAACTGTGTCAGGTGAAAGTCAAAAATTTCCACTTGGCTGATCAGGTTTTCTAATTCCTGACAACTTAAACCAGTTTCCGTTAAATTACGCTGAATTAATCGCAATTCTGCCAAAAATTCCGCCCCAGAGCGATACATGGGGGTATCTTCGTTGGTGGGAGTTTCTCGATTATATAGGGCAAGGTTGCGATCGCGTGTATTTTCTAACCGTCTTAAAATGTAGGCAAGTTTGAGTCTGTAGGGTTCTTGACGATAACGCAAAGCCAGAGCATCATACACGTCGCTTAACTGTGATTGATCTAACTCTAGAGATTCTAATAAATCTGGTAGTACATCACTCCAGTGCATAGACACGCTGAGTAAATCAATCAACTTTCTCACTGACCAAATATATCTTTCTAAAACCATCTTGCGCTGATAACAAGCGGTTTTCCAAGTTACTTCCGGTGTTACTGAAGGGTTGCCATCCCGGTCTGATCCTACCCAAGAACCAAAAGAACAAAAATCCTTGCTGGGCGGTTCTAACCAAGGGAATGTTTGCTTGAGAGAATAAGTAAATCGTTTATACAGTTCAGGAATGCCATCAAATAACACTTCTTGGAAGTAGTGCAAGGCATAATCTACTTCATCTAAAACTGTTGGCTTAAATTGGTGGAGTTCATCAGTGCGCCACCAGAGAAGAATTTCCTCTAATAAGCGTTCTCTCACTTCCTGCACTTCCCAAGGATAACCGCCTACTACCCCCGCACGATTTTCCACAAAATCCATCTGTTGCAGGAGATGTACCACTTTACGCTGTTTATCCCGAATTGTATGACGGACAATTTCTGTGGGGTGAGCAGTAAAAACTAGGCGTATATCAAGCTGAGAAATTAAGCGTTGAATTTGTTGAGGCGGGACATTCAACTGAAATAACAAGGGGAACAAAGCCGAGAAAGTCCCCTTTTGTTTAACTTGGTTAGTGAGTAAATCTGATCCTAATAATCTGGTGACAGGGAAATCATCTTCCCTTTGGTTGGTAGAATAAATGACGCTAGAAGAATTTTCCGGATCTTCGCTTTGTGGTTCATTAGCATAGCGTGTCAATTGCTGTTTCTGCTCATATTCTTGCTCTATAATATTAATTAACTGAAAATATAGCGCAAAAGCACGAGCCGCACGAATTGCTTCATTAATGTTGAGTTGTTCAATCAATTCGACGGCGGAAGAAGCTTGTCCGTTTGTGGTTTGTCCTTCTGGCGAACATAAATCACGCAGCTGTCGCAACAAATCCACCATCTTTTGACCGCATTCTTGCCGCAGTACAGCTTCCCATAATTCTTCTACTATTTGTAGACGATGACGTAAAAATATTTCTGACATGGGATAAATATTCGCTGCTGGGGATTTAGAGTGTAGCAATGAACTCATAGGCTCGGTTCTGAGAATACTATTAACTGTTGACAATTTGGGATTTGTTGTTGAAGTCGCTGGGAATTTTTACGGAATCAACTAATACATTCGTATAATTTTTAACTTTAGTTAGAGGAAAAAGGGGAATAGGTAATAAGTAGTGGTGCAAAATTAATTTCCTACGTAAAGCAAGGCGTGCAGGGAATTAAGTTGTGTAATTAATTCTGCCTAATTACTTAATTTTATATTTCTTCTGCCCCCCTGCTCTCCTGCTCTCCTGCTCTCCTGCCCTCTTCCTCCCTTTCTTCAGGAAAGTTTAATATAGGGAGGCGATCGCCGCGCAAAACTTCTTCACTAGCTTCTCCCACGGCTGTTAATGTTTCACTGGCAACCTTTTGGGCTGTTAATAGCAGTAACATAGAGGCTGTACCAATTTGTAACAAAACCGATTGAGGAATGCTAAAAATAATTAAATCTAGTTCTGGGGTGGATGAGTGCTTTTGTGATGTAGATGGCATTGCTAATCTATCGTGATTGGCTGATGGGTAAAATAAATCCAAAAATCTATCCTGATGTAGATGAAGAATTGAATAAAATTATCTTTGCCCATTTTGTTAGCCGTAAAGGTAACAAAATTGTGAAAAAAAAGGCAAAATGTGATAATTCTATGGTTCTAGTTTACAAGTACAGGCACAATTCCCCAATTCTCCCTTCCTGTTTCAGTTAACTGCCCATGAAAACAGTATCAATTGATCGTCAGAAAACCTTAGTGCAGTGGGTAAGCCAAGCAACAGGTATCAACACTTTCGGGGTGAAAGTCCGGTTGCTAGGGAATGATTTACACATTCTCTGTGAGGGAATAGAGTGTCCAAAACGTTGGCAAACTCTATCTGATTTACTGCAAGCACTACAGCAGACCGACTTAGATAGTTTAACTGAGGGACAACCCCCAATATACCAAGTATTTGCCTACGGGAGAAAAAAGGGGGAATATCGTCCTCAATGGTGTCATCGTGTCCATCTAAATCAATTAGACCGACATTTAGAACAGGTAGAACAACAGTTATTAACTGATGCTGAAGCAAAACAACCAGGAGGGGCCTTAATTGTCTCTAATGAAAGTTTGGCACGGCAAGGTAATCCTGATGCGATCGCTCGTTATTTGAGTGAAAATCTCAGTATTCTGGGTGTGTCGGTCAAGGTACAAATTAAACCCTATCAGTCAAAAACTGATGCTGAACCTGAAGGAAATCGGCTTTGGATTTTGTGCCAGTCTGGGTACAGTCCTGATGCTGCTGTGTTATCTGAACCTGTAGCCCAAAGGTTAAGAGATTTAAAGCTGACTGGTTACAAAGATGCCGTAATTGCTTCCCAAGTCCGGGGTGAAAATGCGCCTGACTGGTTGCTGAGAGTGGATTTAACGCCACCAGAAACTATGTTAAAAGAGTGGGCCAGGTGGGGGGATATTCAGGCGATCGCTAGACTCTTAAATGAAGCGTTAGCAGCCATTAAGGTTAGTATCCAAGCTTCCCTCAAAGAATCTACCCTACATATTTTTTGCGCTCCCGCCTTCGACCCTTTAGAAACAGCAATAGCTCCAGATAAAGCACAGTGTCTAAGAGGGATTGTACCACTTTTGGAGGCGATCGCTCCACAAGGAATTCTAGCTGCAACTATTTACGGGCAAAAAACTGGCAAGGAACACCCCGACTGGGTTAGTTGGTTATCTTTACCCGCCACAGAACATCCCGCTTTAGCTACACCTGCTTTAGAATTAGCCATTGATGGTGATGAACCAGCACTCATTTTTCTGTTAGAACGTCTACTTAATCCTGATTTAGATTGGCGGTTGAGAACAGGCGGGATTCGCGTGCTTTTGGTTCGCAGAAACGAAGTATTACATATCCTGTGTGATGCCCCTGTGTGTCCATCCCGCCATCAAGTTGCTAATAAAGTTACTCAATTTATCCGCCAATTAAATATTGCTGGTATCCTTGGTGTGCGTGTGTATGGGCGACGTTCTGGAGATAAAGAACCTGTGTGGAATCATGGTCTAAACTTTACCCAACGTCCACGCCTAGTCCCAGAAGCAGCACCAGAATTTGCCGCTACTGCTGATTATGTCCATGATTTAGTAAATAATGATACTAATGAACCGATTTTGCGCCCTGATTTAACTTCTCAGGATGTGCAAAATTATGTGACAGAAGTTGCCCAAGACTGGTTTAAAATTAACCGAGACAGAATTAAAAATTTACTTTTAAATAGTCAACTATTTACAGAATCTCACTTATCTACAGAGCAAAATCCTGAGCAACAAGGCATCGTAAGCGGTTTAATTTGGTTAGCCTTGGGTTTAGTCTTAACCTTACAAAGTGATTGGATGCTAGGTTATGTCATCAGCCGCACTATAGCTAATTCTAGTTTAGTTACAGCCGTAGCAAACCCCAATCACCCAGAGTTACCAACTACAGAAGCACAAAACCAAACCTCAACCTTTGTTAACTCCGCCGAAAACAGCAAAAATAATAACTCGGCTTTTAATGCTTCTGGGTTTATTCAAAATGACGCAGATCAATCCGGCAACTTACCAGCCGCCCCATTAAAACAAAAAGCCACAGCTACAGCCATTTTACTAGCGGCGCGATCGCCTTTACCCAGTTTTAATGCTCGACAACTAGATGAACAACTAGCACTGTATAAACAACGTCTAGCCACAACCGGAAAACCACCAGACATTTTAATTATTGGTTCTTCCCGCGCCTTACGAGGAGTTGACCCTGTAGCCCTTTCTAAAGGTTTAGCCAGTCAAGGTTATCCCCAACCCGATGTATTTAATTTTGGTATCAATGGTGCCACCGCTCAAGTAGTAGAATTTATTATCACCCAACTATTAGAACCCGCAGAACTACCAAAAATGATTATTTGGGCAGATGGTTCTAGAGCCTTTAACAGTGGCCGGGAAGATGCTACTTTTAAAGCTATTGCCACCTCCCCTGGCTACCAGCAAGTATTGCAAAAACTGTCAAATAGTAGTACAGATGCTCAATCATCTCCAAGTAAAGCTAATGCTAACCCCAATCCACCAGCTATCGAGCAGCCAGCAACAACCAACAACTATCAAACTGCTAACGAATGGTTAAATCAAGCCATAGCACGTCTCTCAGTTAGTTACAAACACCGTGATCAGATTAAAGGCTTATTACAAAAACAATTGAAAAATATTCCCGGAAGTAACCAACCACAAATTACCACCAACCCAAAAATTACAACAGACTTAACCACAGAAGAATTACAACAAGCCGTTGATTTTGATGGTTTTCTGCCTTTATCAATCCGATTTAATCCAACTCGCTACTATCAAGAATATCCCAAAGTTGTAGGCACTTACGACAATGATTATAAAGATTTTCAAGTAGCAGGATCACAAGAAAAATCATTCCTCTCCGTTTTAGAATTTGCCAAAACAAAACAAATTTCTGTAGTCTTTGTCAATATGCCCTTAACAGAAGATTATTTAGATCCAGTGCGGCGCAAATATGAGCAAGAATTTCAAAAATATATGCAAAGCAACTCTAATAATCCCATCTTTACCTATCGAGATTTAAGCGAAATTTGGTTAACAGAAAACGATTATTTTTCCGACCCCAGCCACTTGAATCGTTACGGTGCTTATGAAGTCTCCAAAAAACTCGCCAACGACCCCATTATTCCCTGGCCAACAAGATAGGCAGGGGGCAGAGGATAGACGGCAGGAACAGTAAAGCCGAACACTAGACAGGGTTGCAGAGGGGAAAGATGAATTAATTCTCTAATCACTAATCACTAATAACTGTTCCCTGTTCCCTATTCCCTATTCCCTATTCCCTATTCCCTATTCCCTATTCCCTATTCCCTGTTCCCTAATGACTAAAATATGAATTTCATTTCCAGTGTTTACGCCATTTTTCTGCTTAGTGTTTTAGGGATTTATTGGACACTCACAGACCATAAATCTCGCCTCTGGACACTACTAATCGCTAGTTTAACATTTTATGCTTATTTACCTGGACAAAGCCTACAATATATACCCTTACTTTTAGCATTGACTTTTATTAACTTTCGTTTAGGGCTAGAACTCGGTAAAAATACATCACCAGGCAAACATAATCAAGATTGTAATATTTCTAATGAAGAATGGCAAATTGCTCAATCTGACTGGGATTCACGACGATTAAAAATACTTTGGTTGGGAATAATTTTAAATGTAGGGTTACTGCTGCTATTCAAATATTATTCACCTTTAATGGAATTGATTTTTAATAATTCTGCAAATTCAACCCCATCTCCATTTAAATTAATTGCCCCTTTAGGAATTTCCTTTTTTACCTTTGAGTGTATCGCTTATTTAATAGATGTTTATCGGGGCGCACCTGCCAGCAAAGAGTTATTGCAATTTGCTACATATAAATTATTCTTTGCCAAACTAATTTCTGGGCCAATTACTCGTTACCATAACTTATCAACACAATTTATTAATCTCAAATTACCTACAATTGATCGAATATCAGAAGGGTTATGGTTAATTGCTAGAGGTGCAGTTAAAAAAGGAATTTTGGCAGATCATTTAGGAATTTTAGTTGATTTATGTTTCGGCAACTTACCAAGGGCAGGTAGTATTGATTTATGGGTAGCTACTTCTGCTTACGGTTTACAGTTATATCTAGATTTTAATGGTTATGTAGACATTGCCCGTGGTAGTGCATTACTCTTTGGTTTAGTATTACCAGAAAACTTTGATTTTCCTTATTTTACTACTAGCATTGCCGAATTTTGGCGACGCTGGCATATAACTTTAGGTGACTGGTTACGGAACTATCTGTATTTTCCTTTGGGTGGTTCTCGTCAAGGTTTATGGCGTACCTGTGCTAACCTGCTAATTGTGATGATAGTCGCAGGTATTTGGCATGGTTCAGCCTGGGGTTTTGTCGTTTGGGGAGTATGGCACGGTCTAGCCTTAGCTATTCATCGTCTCACAAAAGCAGTAGGCGATCGCCTCCCCATCCTGGAAAAATTCTGGCAAAACCCTCTAGGTATCATCACTGCTTGGCTACTCACCCAAATTACCGTATTCAGTTCCTGGATCTGGTTTCGTCTCCCCAACCTCCAAGAATCATCCCTTGTTTTCCAGCATCTTTGGGGACATACAGCCGACCCCCAGTTTGCTCAAAAAGTCTATGTAGAAGCCCTAAATATCAGCCAATACCAACTTATTTGGATATTATTAGCCATATCAATCTTCATGAGTTTTAACTATGCCTTTAACCGGGGCTTAAAAGTAGATTTAAGCTGGCCAATTAAACTAGTTCTTGTCCCCCTCTGCTTCTATGCCGTTTGGTTACTAGCCCCTGAAGGTGGTTTACCCTATATCTACTTTGATTTTTAACATCAGGATGCAGAAAAGCTGATATTAATCAAATTTCATTCAGGTAGTTTAGTTTTACTTCGTTGTTTTCATCTCAACTTTGAAATACTGGTCAAATATAAAACCCTCCACAGACAAGGCATTGCCTTGTCCTTTTCAATTTCTGAACAACAGTCTTTAGGTATTAAAATCCGTAGTTGAGAAAATCTATCATAAGTCTGATTTATCAATCTGTATCAGAAGTATAAGAAAATAAGTATGAGAAAAAACGTAAAGTGATGTAAAGTTTACTCATAAGGGTTAAAAAAAGCCCCGATTTAAAAAACATAAAAGTTGCACTCATAAAACAATGACAACAACCTTACAACAGCGTTCTAACGCTAACGTTTGGGACAAGTTCTGTGAGTGGATCACCAGCACCGAAAACCGTATCTACATCGGTTGGTTCGGCGTATTAATGATCCCCACCTTACTTGCAGCCACCACCTGCTTCATCATCGCTTTCATCGCAGCTCCCCCCGTTGACATTGACGGTATCCGTGAGCCTGTTGCTGGTTCTTTAATCTACGGAAACAACATCATCTCTGGTGCAGTTGTTCCTTCCTCCAACGCTATTGGTTTACACTTCTACCCCATTTGGGAAGCTGCTTCCTTAGATGAGTGGTTGTATAACGGTGGTCCATACCAATTGGTAATTTTCCACTTCTTGATCGGTTGCGCTTGCTACTTAGGTCGTCAGTGGGAATTATCTTACCGCTTGGGTATGCGTCCTTGGATCTGCGTAGCT
>DATGXB010000198.1:0-8088 GCA_035299225.1 Nostocaceae cyanobacterium
AGTCTAATAGTCAAAGTCATCTAAAGATGACTAGAAATATTTAAAAAGTCTCTAGTTTACTTTAGTAAACTTGATCTATTAGCCCGGAAATTCATTTCTGGGCGGGTGTGAAAGCCGACAAATAAGGCATCTGTGGCTTAAATTGATACCAATGATCTGGAATATACCGTAAAATAAAGTTTTTTTAGAGTTTTAGAAAAATTTTGTCAGGTTTGCTGGAATTGTAGAGAGATGAGGTTAAAAAAATATATGAATGTTGGCTTAAAAAATTGTGTTCTTGATTCAGTTGTTAAGAAGAGAATATTGCTAATTGATGACAATACTGATATTGTAACTTTATTGCAGTATTCTCTAGAAGATATGTGTGGTTGGAGTGTAATAACTGCCACTTCAGGACGGGAAGGATTAATTAAAGCTAATACAGAAACAATAGATGCCATTATTTTAGATGGAATCATGCCGGACATGGATGGTTTAATGTTTTTACAAACACTGAAAAATCTTCCAGAAAAGCAGAATTTACCAGTAATTCTATTAACTGGTAGTATGACTTTAACTCAACAAATTAATGCACTAGGTTTTCATCTGTCAGGAACAATTATTAAACCTTTTGACCCTCTTTCTATCTGTGAAAAAATCGCTCAATTTCTGGGTTGGACATTAGAAGAAATATAATTTTTCTGTAAAGCCGTCTGAAAATTACTGGAAAATACAAAAATGTGATATGATAGTGGTTTGACTTAAACAAAACTGAGTTGTGAGTTAAAAGTGCTAAGTTAAAATAATTACCTGTATACTTAGCATAAAAGGCTGATGTTTAAGAATGGCGGCTAAAACTAAAGGTAATACTCAGAACTCAGCACCTCAGTAGATAGAGAAAATTTGGTTTTATGGGATTGCCAATTGTTGCCATTATTCGGTAGCCCAAATGTGGGCAAATCTACCCTAGTAAATCGCCTGGCTGGGGAACAAACGGCGATAGTCCATGACGAGCCGGGAGTATGTGTAGGGTGGGCATTTTTGCTAAAACACTGAACAGAAGCAGAAAACTGTAGTCAATGCCCACCTCAGTATTTTTCAAATATCAAACAGGAATGCTATAATATGATATCTAATTAATTTTTAGATTTGTCTATCTATTTTTATTATAGTAGGCATTCTAAAACTTTTAAGGAGGCTTGCAGGATGACACTATACTTAGATAATCCAAACAGAAGACGGTTTTTCAAGAAATTTAGTTTTATTAATTGGAAAAACTTGTTCTCTATATTTTCTACAAATAAAATTTCTTCTCAAGAATTAGCAGAAATTAACAGTTTAGTTAATCGCCTATCTTTGATTTCAAATATTCAACAAATCAGAGTAGTTGCATATAACCCAAATGATTGGCAAGAAATCACAGTAGATGTATTATCTGATGTTGAAGCTGATAAAAGAATGAATCTAGCAAAGGAAATTCTGTCACTAGCAATTGAAGCAGAATGGAAACTAGATGAAATTTCCAAAAATAAAAGCTGGGACTTTGGAGTAAGAATACTTGACAAATTTGAGTATAATATTAATCACAATCAAGTAATAATCTCTAAAGATGTCGAACAAAAGCATTTACCAGCAGCAAGCTGAACTCAATGAAGAAATTGCCGCAGCAGCCCAATTAGGATTTCCCGAATGGGCTATTATTATGTATTTTTATGCTGCACTTCATTGGATTAATGATTATGCTTATCGTAATGGAGAAATGGAAGAACTAAAGAAAAATGCAGATGAGTCACAACATAAAACTAGGAGAGAATATATTAAGAAGGTTGCTAAAAGAAAAAAACGTCGTGAATTAGAAGAATGTTATAAGACACTGTTTAGCGACAGCATTATAGCCAGATATCTAGAAGATGAACAAGGCGGATGTATAAATTCTACAGCTAGACAGTATTATAGTAAATGCAATATTAAAGATTATATTGATTGTTTGGAGACAATAAAGAAAATTTTAGCTTCATAAAATCATATTTTTTAGTTTATTTTTTAGGAGAAATAGTAGCTTTAATTTCTGCGCCTATTCTTTGTTCAGCTAATCTCAACTCATAATTTTTTTGTAAATTCATCCAAAATTCTGCACCAGTACCAAACCAGCGACCTAACCTTAATGCTGTATCGGCTGTAATTGACCTTTTACCATTAATAATTTCAGTAATTCGGTTTTTAGGTACATTTAAAAAACGCGCCAAATCACTAGCACTTATTCCTAATTCTTGTAATTCATCAGCCAAAATTTCACCGGGGTGAATTGCTGGACGTGCCATTTAATCCTCCTTTAATGATAATCTGTAATTTCTATATTGTATGGTTCTGGTTCTTCATCTGGCCAATTAAAACAAATCCTCCATTTTTCATTAATGCGGATGCTGTATTGTCCTTTTCTGTCACCTTCTAAAGCTTCAAAATGATTACTGGGTAATAACATTAATGTTTCTTTGTTAGGTGCAGCTTCTAGTATATCTAGGCGTTTGTAAGCTTGTTTAGCAAAGGATTGAAATTCTTTTACTCTTTCACCTAGTGCAAACTTCTCCGTCCTTTTATCTCTATATTTCGGATATTGTTCTGGCGGAGACATAATTAATTCTAAACAATGGTAGATGTTACGTGTTACGTAACTCATAACATATAAGTCAAGTCTAGCATAGATTTTGATAAAAAACGTTACTGATATCTGAAAATAAGAGCAGTAATACTATAATTTACCGTAGGTTGGGTTGAGGAACAAAACCCAACACCACACCTCGTTATCTCTTGGTAATGTTGGGTTTCACTTTGTTCAACCCAACCTACAACTAAATTTTACAAACTTGGACTGGATAGAATAGCTAATAATATGTCAGGAGAAAAATAGTAATCTGATAACCCATTATCGTTTGTAGCTTCATACCTATATACCAATAATGGGAAAAATCCACGTTTAAAGTTTGTATCGAAATTTAATTGGGAATAACTTTTCCAAGAATATTGCAACACCCACCCTACAGAAGCTGTAAAATTCCAAACAGAATCACTATTTGAATTCCTATATCCACCCAAATTGTACCAAATTTGTTTTTGGACACTGAAACCAAAATGCCCATAGCTATAATTAAACCAAAGGTTGTCAATAGTTTGTAAAACTTCCTGGGGAAGATTTACAAATAAAGACAAAAATTTGTGTTTTCTATCAGATGCTTTGAGTAATATAGCAAAAGTTTCTTGATCTGCTTCTTTCCAACATTTGTTTTTAAGCAAATTTTCCAATTTACTGTAATCAATTTGCATTGGAGAGTTTGGATTACAATAGTTAATCTTTTGCATAATGTCAACTCCCTGATAAATGGATTCTAACAATTTCAATAATGATTCGGCATAATCAGGATAAATATTCCCTGATTAAATAATTTATGGTTTTAGTGCAGCCGATGTAAGTAGGGGAAGCGAAGCATATTAAAAAAACTACTCTACAGATTTCCGTCAAAATACAAAAACGTGATATACTAATGGTTTGATTTAAACAAAACTGAGTTGTGAGTTAAAAGTGCTAAGTTAAAATAATTACCTATACACTTAGCAAAAAAGGCTGATTTTTACGAATGGCGGCTAAAACTAAAGGTAATACTCAGAACTCAGCACCTCAGTAGATAGAGAAAATTTGGTTTTATGGGATTGCCAATTGTTGCCATTATCGGTCGCCCAAATGTGGGCAAGTCTACCCTAGTAAATCGCCTGGCTGGGGAACAAACGGCGATAGTCCATGACGAGCCGGGAGTTACGCGCGATCGCACTTATCGAAATGCCTTTTGGAGCGATCGCGAATTTCTAGTAGTAGATACAGGCGGTTTAGTCTTCAACGATGACACGGAATTTTTACCCCTGATTCGTCAGCAAGCATTAACCGCACTTTCAGAAGCCTGTGCCGCAATTTTTGTAGTTGACGGACAAGCGGGGCCAAACTCCGCAGATGAAGAAATCGCCGAGTGGTTGCGTCAACAACCCAAACCGGTGTTATTAGCTGTAAATAAATGTGAATCACCAGACCAAGGTTTAATTCAAGCGGCGGAATTTTGGTCATTAGGTTTAGGTGAACCTTATGCCGTTTCTGCTATTCATGGCAGTGGGACAGGGGATTTGTTAGACCAGTTAATTCAATATATTCCCACAGTTTCCGAAATACCAGAAACCAACGAAATTAAAGTGGCCATTGTTGGTAGGCCAAATGTGGGTAAATCTAGTTTATTAAATGCCTTCGTGGGTGAAGAAAGAGCGATCGTCAGTCCTATTTCCGGTACAACCCGCGACGCAATTGATACACTGGTAGAAAGAAACGGTCAAGAATATCGCATCATTGACACCGCCGGTATTCGCAAAAAGAAAAACGTCGAATACGGGCCGGAATTTTTCAGCATTAACCGCGCTTTTAAAGCTATTCGTCGGGCTGATGTGGTGTTATTAGTCATAGATGCCTTAGATGGTGTCACAGAACAAGACCAAAAATTAGCCGGTAGGATTATAGAAGAAGGTCGCGCTTGTGTGATAGTCGTCAATAAGTGGGATGCAGTAGAAAAAGACTCTTATACCATTTATGATTATCAGAAAGATGTAGAAGCAAGATTACACTTTACCGAATGGGCTGATATGATTTTTGTCAGTGCCATGACTGGACAACGGGTAGAAAAGATTTTAGATCATGTAAATCAAGCCGCAACAGAACACAAACGCCGAGTTAGTACCTCAGTCATTAACGAAGTGTTAGAGGATGCAGTTAGCTGGCACTCTCCCCCCGCTTCCCGCAGTGGTCGTCAGGGTAAAATTTACTACGGTACACAGGTGAGTGCCCAACCACCAACCATCGCCTTATTTGTCAACGATGCTAAACGCTTTAATGATAACTATCGCCGTTACATTGAAAGACAGTTCCGCCAACAATTAGGATTTAAAGGCACACCAATTAGATTACTATGGCGGAGTAAAAAAGTGCGAGAAATGGAAGTGGGGAGCGTCAACCGCGCAACTCGCGTATAATATTAGCCTTTGGTCACTAGTCAACTGTTCATGATTAACCACTAATGATTATATTAGTTCTGAGTGAGTAACGACTAATGACCAATAACCGATAACTCAACATGGACTTACTGCGATCGCTTCCTATAGGTTTATATTTAGAACAGCCCCAAACTTGGCTACACAAACTTGATCCACGAGTCAAGTTTATTTGGTTAACTAGCTTTTTAACGAGTTACATTTTTGCGAATAATTACTGGCGAGTTTTTCTAGTTATTGTATTAATTGTTGCTACTATTACAGCCAAAATTCCCAAACGAGTTTGGAAGCAGCAAATGGGTTGGCTGATGTTTCTTGCCATTATGGTCTTAGTGCTAGGTGCAATTAGTCCTGATGGCTTTAGTATAGATTATCAACCACGCTTACCATTATACCCAACCACTACCCCTCCCTTAGAAACATTTAACTTATCCGATACGTTGGAAAATTTGTTCGTAGGTGAAAAAAATTATAATTATGTGCTATTTCATAAAGGGATATTTAGAATTACCCGTTACTCTTTATATTTAGCTATCAGCCTTAGTTCAATGATTTTTACCATTATTTACAGCACTAATTTATATTTACTCACAACCGCACCAGAAGAAATCACATCAGGAATGGAAAGTTTAATGAAACCCCTGCGTTGGTTTAACTTACCAGTCACAGAAATCACACTAACTTTAACATTATCTTTACGCTTTATTCCTTTAGTTTTAGAAGAAATTCAAAACCTAGTACGTTCTATAATGACAAGAGCAATTAACTGGAAAAAACTAGGATTAAAAGGCAGTACCAAACTTTGGTTAATTGTAGTAGAAAAATTATTAGATAATTTACTCTTGCGTGCCGAACAAATGGCCAATGCAATGTTAGTTAGAGGTTTTACCAGTCCAGAAGAACATCGAGTCCAATGGCAAGATTTAAAATTAAGAATAGGTGATTGGTTAGCTATTACAACCTTAATTTTCTTTTGGGGAATCAGATTTGCTTTTGGCACAGAAGTAAATAGACTTTTATAATCTCGTTTCCATTATCTGACTGGGAATGCTATCATTGAGGCTCTACCTTATACCATTTCCAAAAAACGATGATACTTATGGATGGAGTGTAGGGACATGGCAGTGCCATGTCCTCTTGAGAGTATTTGTATCATTATTAAAGTAAAATGGTATTAACTATCATAAAAAAAAGCCGTGAGCGTTGCGTGTAGCTTGCTTCCCCAGAGGGATACCGGCTTAAAGCTGAAAACCGTTAAAAAGGGTTAAAAATTGGTTTCAGTCATCTTTTAGATGACTTTAGCTTTTAGCCCAAAATTGATTTTAGGGCTAAATTTTTGCAGGATTTGTATAAGTAATTGGGAAAAATTATTTACGTCATTGCGAACGTTCGCGTAGCGTCTTGCAGAGAAGTGAAGCAATCTCAAGCCTTTGTGATTTTTACTCTACGGGAACGCTCCGCGAACGCAATGACATTGTGTAATTAATTCTGCTTGACTGCTTATCTGGAAAGAACTCAAATAACTGCTATAAATTTAGGCGTTGCTGATTTTGGGGATGAAAACAATTTTGCATACATTCAAAACCCTTGTAGAGACGTTCCATGGAACGTCTCTACACTCAAAAACATCCCGCACTTATGCAACACCTAAATTTAAACCACATTTACCCAAAAATCAGCAGTTGTAATTTTCCCATTCCGGTTAAACTGCAACCACATTTTATAAGTTCCCGGTTGAGGGAATTGAGTTTTAAATTCAATTTGTCCATCAGGACTATTTTGTGAAGCGTGAGCATGAATATAATCAGTTACAGTTAAAGGTGCTGAACTTTTAATAATCACTAAATGGCCTTTTTCTCCTAAATATGGTTGTAAATCTTTAAGTGACTGATTGCTTTTAGCATCTTGGATATCAAACTTTAAACTAACTTCTTGACCAGATTTAATATCTGTTTGAGCAACATTAAGATTTACTTGGGTATCAGAAATAGTTTTGGTTTTGGCAAATTTTTCTAAATCTTTAGGTAGAGGAACTGAACCAGGAACATTGACTTTCATTACAGAAATATTTTCCTGTTTTCCAGATGGTTTGTAATCACTAAAAAAAGTATAATTACCAGGTTCAGAAAAATTTGCAGTTACTTCAAAACGTCCATTATTTTTATATTCTGGATGTAAATGATCAAAAAAGCGTAAGTCATCACTGACAACAATTAAATGCATTAACTTTTCTTGGAAAACATCAAATTTAGTTACCGGCTTTTGTTGATCATCTTGGATATCAATCACTAAATTAACCGATTCCTTAGCAGCTAATTTTTGTGGAGGAGTTAATTTAGCTGTTGTAGTTATTTTGCTATGATGTTGATTATGGTCAGTATGTGAGTGATCGTGAGTATTACTTTTAGCATTTTTTTGATTATTTGTATCCTGTTTATTTTCAGCTAAATTTACTTGCTGATTAACCTGCTGATGATTTCCATGCTCAACCTGATTCTGATTAGTTTCTTTTTGCTCGCTTGATTTAATGTTTGCAGAACAAGCAGAAGATAATAATAAACCCGTCAAAATCAAAACATTGGTAAAAATATTTTTCATTTTCATTTTCTCCCATTCAAAAATTAATACTGATACGATAATATCACTTGTTTAAGTTTTTTATTTCCGCAGAAATTTGTGAAACTAGCGCTCACTTCATGTTGCGTGGTTCACGTTTGCATATACGGGTTTGTGCGACTTGTGAAGATCCAATCATGAAAAATTGTGCTGAAATTTGTCATCAAATACCTATGGCTAGAGTCTGAGTAAAAATAATTGCCAGTTATTACAGTGGTAAAAATACTCAAATAGCGGCATATCTTTTTAGACCTTTATCCTCAGAGATGCTATTAACCCAGAAATGTTGAATGTCGTAACAAAACTTTACATACTAAGATATAATAGTCCTATCAAGAGGTTAAATGTCAACATTTCATGATATTCTCCATCCAATGAACATAGCTAGTTTGTTGACACATACATGATTGTAAA
>DATGXB010000199.1:0-9589 GCA_035299225.1 Nostocaceae cyanobacterium
ACTTGAAACGTCGAGCTTTTTACTCGAAACTCCGAGTTCCGAACTTGAAACGTCGAGCTTTTTACTCGAAACTCCGAGTTCCGAACTTGAAACGTCGAGCTTTAGGGTAAATCGTTCTACCTTTAGGGTACATCGTTCTACCTTTGAGGTGAAGTTTTCGTCCTGTTGGGGTCAAAGTTTCAAGCTTTAAGGTTGAAGCACTGAGTTTTAGCATCGAAATTTCTGGCTTTAGCTATTTATCTGCATTAAATATTTATCTCTCTATTTTCTTAGATAAACCAAGTTGCTAATCTATAGGAATCCAGTTTGATTTTTGAAAAATACGCAGGTGGGCATTTCCTACAATTTTTCGCTTCTATTCAGGATTTTGCCCAAAATGCCCACCCTACACATACTCTCTATTTTTTTATATCAACCAAGTTGCTAATCTAGTTGAGGCTGATAATAGGTAATTAGTGATAAAAATCCTGCTTTCATCCTGTAAATCCTTAAATCCTGGACATCCTGATTCAGACATTTTCCCCAAAGGGCAACTTTCGTTAAATAATTAATTTTAGAAGTATACTGAATAAAAACTTACCCCTATCTATTTAATATGATGAAAAACCGTGAAACAATAGAATTTAGCTTCTGGGAAGCTGGTTGTTTAATTTGGGTGGGTGCAAAGGATTTAGGTGGACTTTCTTATCATGAGATTTGTCAGCTGATTTGGGGAGGAAGCTTAGAAAAAATTAAAACTACTATCTTTGAAAAAAAAATATTTTTACCCATGAATTTATATCAAGATGATGGGTATCGGATGCGGGTGGTGATGGGAGAATTAAACACCCAAGAGGCTGAAGAATGGGTGGCAAGAGTGAGATGGAAACTTAACCTTGCTTGTGGACAAATGGTAGTTTCTGGGATAGCAGATGATGATGAAGATGAATTTATAAATATGCCTGCTGCTACAGATAAAAACCCAGATGCTTTACAGTGTTATGTGGAAGTTACACCTGGAGAATATCAGGTAGAAATTTATAGTTATCCTCCGGGTGATTTATCTACAGGTTGGGGACAAATTACTGATCCTAGTTTATTTCCTCCGCAAGCTGGGATTGAACCAGAATCAGTTACAGATTATTTTTTTCGCACTCGTCCCCAAGAAGAAGCACCCCCTTGGATTGCTTACGAAATCACAAATGATCAACAAAAGCAAAGTGAATATTACCAAGCGGCTGTAGATGCAGATTATGTTAATTTTGTTGTTAGATTATCTCCTGTGATTGATGATTTACCTACTCCAATATTAGAGAGTGATGGTTGTGTGGCTTGGGAATTTCGTAAACCGGAAAAATGCCCTTTGGGAATTGTGGGAAAAAAGGATGAATAAATAAAGTGGGCATTTATTGATTAAATTCTGAAAAAGCGAATTATCCTCATCAGAGATCACCAATTAAAAAAATATCCTTTTTTGTAGGGTGTGTTAGCGACAGCGTAACGCACCTGAAAATTGTATTGTTCTCAGATGGTGCGTTGCACTCCGTTAACGCACCCTACCAAATTGGACAATTTATTATTTGGTCTTCTCTTAATGCCCATCCTACCTATATTTCAAAAATAAAATAGTAATCCTATTATATTGTATGAATTTACATTTAATTCATCGCAACCGTTTCCGCCAAAATGATTTCTTCCAAAGTTTTTAATAACTCCTGTTCATTGTAAGGCTTAGAAAAATAAGCCCTTGCACCTAATTGCATGGCTAATTGCCGATGTTTATTACTGCTTCTAGATGTTAACATGGCTACGGGAATATGTCTTAAGTTAGCATGAGAGTTAACCCGTTCTAAAAATGTATAACCATCTAATCTAGGCATTTCAATATCACAAATTACTGCTTGCACTTCTAACCCATTTTGTAATTTTTCCCAAGCATCTAAACCATCTTTGGCTTGTTCGACTTGATAACCACCTTTTTCTAAGGTTAAGGCTAAATAACGCCGCACGTTAATGGAATCATCTACAATTAAAATTAACCCTTTTTGATAGGAGGCTGGGGCTGGTATTTCTTCTTTTTGGGGGGTGAGAAATGGTGTTTTTAATTTGGTTGTGGGTGTGGGAATACTTTTTTGAGGAAGTTGATTTGTTTTTACCCAAGATATAACTTCTGAGGTATTTAATAATGGGATAACTCGCCCATCTCCTAATATTGTACAATTACTAAAGCCATTGGGTAAGGGGATAAAACCTTCTACCTGTCGCATCGCTACTTCTTGTTCTCCCCAACATTTGTCAACTTGAATTGCTATGTATTGATTTTCATTTTTGACTATCAAAACACTACTATCATTAATGGCTGGGACTTTTTCTAATTCTATATTGTCGTAGCGGGAACAATTAAATTGAAAATAGCGACCTAAGCGAACAAGGGGTAATAGGTTATCTTGCCAGTTTAAAAATTCATGATTATCAATTACAGAAATTTTCTCACTGGTTAATAAAAAGATTTCTGCTACTACATCGGTGGGTAATGCTAACAATAGGCGATCGCTAAAAGCAGGTGTTGCCCCATCGCATTCCACAAGCAACACTCTAGTTACTGATAAGGTGAAGGGCACTGATAAGGTAAAGGTTGTACCCATTCCCGGTTGAGTGTCAACTGTGACTTCCCCACTGACGGCTTGTAAATTCCTCCGCACTATGTCCATTCCCACACCCCTACCCGATAAAGCGGTGACTTTCTCGGAAGTGGTAAAACCCGGTTCAAATATGAGTGATATTATTTCTTGATCGCTGGTAGTAGCCAGTAAAGAAGGGTCTAACCCCATTGCTAAAGCTCGATGACGGATTTTATTGATAGAAATACCCTTACCATCATCCCGCATAGTGATGATTGTGCGATCGCTTTTTTGCATCGCTTTGATTTCTATTAATCCCTGTTCCGGTTTTCCCTGACTGCGACGGGTAGCAGGATCTTCAATTCCATGATCAAAAGCATTCCGTAATAAGTGCATCAAAGGTTCATTTAATGCCTCTAAAATACTGCGTTCAATTAAAGTATTACCCCCCTCAATCTTTAACTGCACATTTTTTCCATATTCTACATTTAAGTCTCTAATTGCCCTGGGAAAACGATCCACCAAATCCGATAAGGGACGCATCCTCACTTGGGTTAATTTTCTCTGTAATTGTTTAGAAGTCTTATTTAATTTTCTGGTAATTTGGTCTGTATCATCTACACTTAATTGGATATCTGTAGAAATTTCCGTAACTTGAACTACTGTTTCCGTTAACTCTTGAGATAAAACATTTAATTTTTGATAATTTTCTGCTGCTAATCCGTTATTTTCCCGATTGGTGATCAATGCAGGTTGATTAATAATTTTGGCATAGGCTGTTTTTAATTCTTGATGTTCTTGATCAAGTAATTGCATTCGTTGACTTAATCTACTTACCAGTTTACGTAATCTTTCTAAATGGGCGTGTAAGCCATTACGCTGAATGATAATTTCCCCAAATAAATCATTAATTTCTTCTAATTGTTTACTGGGAACTCTAACTGTATTTTCTTGGTCTTTAGTAACATGAATTTCAGTTTTACGCTCAATATATTTATAATCAGGTGGGGCAATATCGGCAGGGACAATAATATTTTCTTCAGGGATACCGTTTTTATGGAGTATTTCTAAATTCTCCGCAATCGCAACATCAGCTACCGCACCATTGTGATAGGTTTCTGTTACTTGATTAACTGGTTGTGCTGCATTTAAATCAATTTCTTGGGGTAAACTATCACGTTGATTTGTTAAAACTAAAGCTTGCGATCGCCTCCATGCTTGCAAAGCTAATTGAGTGATTTCCACATAACGATCTGGTGTGGTTTCTAAATGCTGAATTACAGATTCACACAATTTTGTAAATCTAGGCAGTTGTAACATTTCCCCCAAACCGCCTAATTCTGCTGCCATCGTTGCCACTTCCGTCTGTAAATCTGGTGAATGTTCACTTAGCAACGATTCTAAACGCTGTAAACACTCATCCACCTCAGTTTCAAACAACATCGGGATAATATCTTGCCCCTCTTCTGGGGATAACATGGTGCTAATATCCTCTTGGGGTGGTTCACCCAAGCGATCGCGCAACTCATCAAAAATCGGGTAACAAAAAGTATTTAACCACTGATGATCTAAAGTATTTCCAGCCGCTAATAATTCTACAATTTGTCTTAACCAATCAACACCAGATAAAAGTAAAGTTTGTAACTGTGTATCAATTTCCAGTGAATTTTTACGAGTTTTTAAAACCTTAAAAGAATCTTCTAAACGATGGGCTAAATCACTCAAAACCTTAAAACCCATCATTGCTGCACCACCTTTAATTGAATGTGCAGCCCTCAGTGCAGAATTGATTTTTTCTAAATCAATATGTTTACTAGTATCAACATCTAATAATACTGTTTCTAAAGTATTCAAATAATCGGTGGCTTCTTCCAAAAATTGCATCTGGATTTCTAATTCTTTATCCATAAATCATTAATCCTTTTTTATTTATTAGTAAATTTTAAACTTAATCAACTTTAAAAGTTCCTACGGTTTTCTGTAACTCCTGGGAAATTTCCACAGTTGTTTTGAGAGATTGAGAAACCTGCCGGGAAGATTCGCTAGTGCGTTGGGAAATAGCCGCGATATCTTGCATTAATTGATTGACAATCTGTGATGTTTCCACTTGAGAATTTGTTGCTGTAGAAATTGACTGTACCAGAAAATCAATTTCTTGTGACACTGCTAAAATTTGATTTAGATTTTGTTTAGTATCTTTGACAATTTGGGTACTCTCTACTACTTGCGTCGTGCTAATTTCTATCACTTTTACAACTTCGCTAGTTTCTTGTTGAATCTTCTTTACAATTTGTTCTATTTCTTCAGTAGCGGCTGCACTACGAGAAGCTAATTCTCCCACTTCCTCCGCTACCACCGCAAAACCTTGTCCCTCTTCCCCGGCTTTGGCTGCTTCAATTCCCGCATTAATTGCTAATAAATTTGTTTGGGTAGCTATATCATTAATTAAAGAAACTACACGGGAAATTTGTTGCGAAGATTCTCCTAAACGTCGGACCTTTTTAGTAGTTTCTCCAATAGTTTCTTGTAAAGATAAAATATTATTTACTGTTAAATCCATCGCTTGCCCGCTATTTGTGGCAGTTTGAGCCGCATTATTAGCAATAGAAGCGGCTTTTTGAGCGCTATCAGCTACCGCTTGAATCGAATTAGTCATTTGATCAACTGCGGCTAAAGCCCGATTGATTTCTTCAGCTTGTAAAACTGCATCTTCTGTTAATTTATTAATAGCATTTTCATTGGCATCAATAGACAAATTTACTTGATTAGCCACATTTTTAACTTGGGTGACAATATCCCGCAAACTTTCCACAATTGAGTTAAAAAAGTCAGCTACTGTCCCAATTTCCCCAGAAATAATATCTGCACGTACCGTTAAATCTCCCATCGCTACAGTTTCAACTTTACTCAATAATTGTAAAAGTTGTAGATGTTGAATATCTGTGGTTTGAATTTCTGCAATAATACTAGGATCTAAATGGGCTTTAACTTTTTCCAATTCGGTTGTTAATTGCGCTTGTTCAACAGCATAGCTAATTTGTATAGCTAATTGAGAAAATAAATTAATTTCTGTATCTTGCCAAATGCGGGCGACATCTCCATAATAGGCAATTAAGAAACTGTGAATTTTGCCTTGCGTAATAATCGGCACAATCAAACTAGATTGAATGCCAAATTTATTTAAAAATTCAATATAGTTTTCACTTAAATCTTTTTCTTCTAGGAGATTATTTTTTATCTGCACTTTAGCATCTAGATCAAATTCTCGAAATGGTGAATTATCTATTTGAGAACCGATCATTTTTCGCCAATCTCCCACTAATGATTCCGCAATAACTATTCCTCCCTGTGCATCGGGATAAAGTTGACAAACAATTACTCTATCTACTTGTAAAGCTTGGCGAATTTCTGCCACTGCGATTTGATAAATTTCTTCCACTTTTAAGCTTCTACGAATTTGCCCAGTAATATCTGCAAATAATCTCAGCCATTCTACTTCTGATATTCTGTTTACAGGTTGTATTCTTTCTGGTATGGGGCTATAGTTAGTTTTAATTACTTCTAGTTGCTCATTTTGTTCTGTCAATTGTTGGTTAATATTTTCTGCTTTTTTGCGTTTAGTTTTGACTACAGCTTCATTTAAAATTCGTTTGGTAATGCGCTGAGATAACCAAGCAGCAAATAATCCTGTAAATAAAGCAATTATCACTGTGCGCGTAACAATCAGGTTTAAAAGTTTTCGTTGGTTGGCAATAGCTATTTCTCGGTCTACTTCTTGATTGTAGACAATTTGCTGATTGATGACAAAATTATAGGCGATCGCACCCAATCCCAACACTGGTAAAGTGCCCAGTGCCACTGATAAAACTAATACTTTTGTACCTAAAGTTAGGCGTTGAAAAGAACTAACTATATACCCCATAAACAAATTTTTAGTATTGCTAAAATCCGATGTAGGAGAAATATCTTGTTTTTCTTCCTGTAATTTTGACACTGAAATTAAGGACGTTTGATTTTTACTCTCATCGCTTCTATCTGTATCCGTTTTATTAAACATAAAATAAGTTCCTCTAAACTTTATGTAATTACCACCATTAAACCATTTTTACCAATTATCAATCACTCTGAAAAATGGAAGATTTTATAATATTTGGGGCATCTAATACTAGCAATACTTCTTCTTTTTGGATTACACAACCACATAAATAAGGAATTAAGCTAGATGCTACTTGCCCCACCGGTGAACGAATATCCTCATCTAAAAATTTAGTTGTTCCTTTGATTTCTGGCACTACTAAACCTAAAAGTTGTGATTCTACTTTAGTGACAATCACATTATACTGACGCAAGCGATGATCTAAACATTCTAAATTAAACATTTTTGGCAAATCAACTACCCAAATTACTCGACTCCGCCAGTTCATTAAGCCTAAAATACAAGTAGTCATGTTCGGCATAGCTGTGACTGCGGCTACAGGCACAATCATTGCTTCCTGGGTATATTTAACTGATAGCACTGCATGAGTTTGTTGATTTAATTGAAACTTTAAATAGCTATCTATCAAAATATTTGTTTGGGGTTGAGTGGAAAACGTCGCCGAAGAGTTAATCATTGATTCAACTTAATATTGATTTAATTGCCTCTAAAAGTTGTTCACGAGTGTAAGGTTTAGTTAAATAAGTTTCTGCCCCCTGTTTCATTGCCCATAATCTATCAATTGGTTGATTTTTAGAACTACAAATTATAATTGGTATTTTTTCTGTGTGGGGATTTTTTTTTAAAGCCCGGCATAGTTCAAACCCACTCATTTCCGGCATCATTAAATCAGTAACTATGACATCTGGCGTTTGTAAACTAGCTTTGCTCAATGCTTCTTTAGCCCCATTAGCACCAACTACATTATAAGCATCTTGCAAATAATAGCTCATTAATTCCAATTCACTCGGTGAATCTTCTACTATTAAAATTGTACTAACTAATGTGGTATTCACGCCTGATCTCCTGACTTATGCATTAGATAAATTGATTAGTGAATATGCTTAAACACTAATTTGAGTAAGTCTGATCTAGTAAAAGGTTTGGTTAAATAACCTGATGATCTGACAATTTTTGCCTTAGCTTTATCAATAAATCCTGTTCTCCCTGTCACCATGATAATTGGAGTATTTTTAAAAGACGAATGCCGTCTTAATAGGGAACACAATTCATAACCATCTAAGTTAGGCATTTCCACATCTAGTAAAATTAAGTCAGGTTTACT
The DNA here is from genome assembly GCA_035299225.1 of Nostocaceae cyanobacterium. Taxonomy (GTDB): domain Bacteria; phylum Cyanobacteriota; class Cyanobacteriia; order Cyanobacteriales; family Nostocaceae; genus DATGXB01. Next base: position 7,862 of record DATGXB010000199.1, read on the forward strand.
TCTGAGGATTTGCATTAATGCCTTCAAAGGATCTTTAATCATCACCACAAAAAATGTTTCTTCATCTAAACAGTTGCGAATAGAATTTAACACTGTTTGACTATCATCAATACAGGCAATAGTATATGAAGATTTTTTTAAATTTAACGGTGGATTTTTGTATTCAGAATTTTCAGCTTTAACAACTGTCTCTTCCCGGACTTTTTCTGGTTTATTTTGAGCAGGAATATGAACAATAGCTTGAATATTTTGGCGTTGACGTAGCTGCTTTTGGCAATATTCTACAATTACTCGTAAATCTAACTGACAAAATTTGGGTAAATCGCTTAAGGTATCTTCGGGAATAAATCTATAATTTCCTTCTTTTAAACACAAAAAAGATTCTAGAACTTCTTTTGCTAATTCTTCTATTAGTAGCGTTGCGTGTGCAGTGGTAATATGTGATTGACTTACTAACCAGCAAATAGCTCTGTAATCTGCATGAGTAATGGTTTGCTTTTCCTGGGGAGATTCCCAGATTAAACGCATTTGCTGATAAACTTCACCGTTAAAGATGGGATTTTTTTGGTTTAAACGTTGTAAATGTTCTTGTAACCGATTTAACGGCTGATCAGATGAAGAAGCATAAATAATTTTACCTTCTTCGAGATGAATTGACCAAGAGACTATATTAGTAAATACGCTTAAACAACCTGTGGCTTTACGGGTGTCAAGTTGCCCTAAAAGAGATAGAGGATGTAGTTTTTGAAATAACCTGTAGCTACTGATAGGAGTTGTAATCATTTTACTTTTACTTCAGCTATATTTAATATTTGGGCGATCGCTCAATTAATTCCGCAGCTATTTTACTCTATAAAATAAGTATGAGTTAGAATGCTGCTGGTAGTGCTAAATACAGAATATTTTGCCCTGATTAATGATGAAATATAATGTTACTATACTGTTTTAGATTTTGGATTAGGAAATCCTATCTAAGTATAAGTTCTGTAAATCTATCTGTTGCAATCATTTTTCCCATTTCCATCCTGTTACTAACTGATAAAATTTACTCTAGTCGAGGTTGTCAAAAATAACTATCTGCTTGAAAAAGGTATAAAAGCTGATAAAAAAGCTTCCTTACCTCCTGCCTTCTGACACTAAAACATTTTAGAAAAAATTGGGAAAAACTAACTTAGGTTAATTTGTAATGAAAAATAAAAAACAACCACAGCAATCATACTGCTTTAGTACCTAATATTCAACTGATTAATTTCAGTATTTACACAGAGATATATATTTCTATTTCTAAAAAGCACAAATTAGCCATCAGCAAAATAGAGATGACTACAGCAGGAAACACTCCGACTGCGCTCAGTGCGGTGCAGGGATAAAAGTCTCTTAAAATAAGGCTTTGTTCCCAAAATTTCTACCTCATTTACCTGAAATGTGCTGTATCTAGAATAATAAACTTTCGCTAGATTCAACTCATCTAACTATGGTACTGATTGTGGATTAGCTCAAATCAAATCAACAATCAGCTTTTATGCCTGGGTATTTATCCCTTAATTTTAGCAGTGCGGATGAAAGGACTTGAACCTTCACTCCTTTCGGAACTAGAACCTAAATCTAGCGCGTCTGCCAATTTCGCCACATCCGCATTTTCTTATAATATCATAGCAAATCTTTTTTGGGAAGACCAGGGGGAAAATTTTTTTAGGAGGCAGGGGGGCAGGGGGGAAGAGGCAGGGG
>DATGXB010000200.1:0-28071 GCA_035299225.1 Nostocaceae cyanobacterium
CCTGCCCCTCTGCCCCCTGCCCCTCTGCCCCTCCGTGGGATGAAAAGCATCCCTCTAAGCGCGTATTTTATATAACTAAAACTTATTGGTGGCAATCAACTAAATTTCATTACTAATCGTGGTCAATTTTCAGTTAAAACCTTGAACTTTTCCCGTAGTATCAGAATTGAAGCAAATGTAAACCCACGGCTGATTTTATGTGTTAGCCGTCGCGTTGCTTTAGGATAACTTATACTGCCGTAGGAAAAAGAGAGGAATATTAAATGGCCATTTTCAAAGTCACACTAGTTAACGAAGCTGAAGGTCTCAATACAACTATTGACTGTGCAGAAGATACTTATATTCTAGATGCAGCTGAAGAAGCTGGCATTGACCTGCCTTACTCTTGCCGTGCTGGTGCTTGTTCCACCTGTGCAGGTAAAATCGTATCTGGTAATGTTGACCAATCTGATCAATCTTTCTTAGATGATGATCAAATTGAAGCTGGTTATGTGTTAACTTGTGTAGCATATCCTACTTCTGACTGTACAATCCAAACTCACAAAGAAGAAGAACTTTACTAAGAGTTAGTTCTTAGTTACAGTAGTTAAACCCAAAAATTTAGCAGTAAGTAAACAGAAGGAAGAAAAATTTTTCTTCCTTCAATATTTTTGTATAATGCCAGTTTATTGGGTGAAATACAGCAGGCGGTGCAGGGTTGAAAGTCTCTTGGTATAAGAGTTTGTTCCAAAAATTTGTACTTCATTTACCTGGAATATGCTGTAAGTAATTGAACATAATTAATTACACAAGGACTGTAAATATTTTTGTCTATCTATTTACAAAAGTCATTGCTCCCATCTTCTGAATAGGTGAATTAAATTAAAACTAAAATGATTATTGCAGAGGTATTGACAAAATCTATAAACCACTTTTTAACTTAGACAAACTTGCCTAGTGCAGCCTGGCGGAAATAATCATCCAGTGAAATTCTATCAAACATTCAGTTAAATCAACCTTCTTACCTTCTGCCTCCTGCCTCCTTGCACTAGACTGGGTGAAACCAGAACCGCAAACAGCCTAAGTATTAAGAAATGTTAGGAGAACGAATAGAAGAACTAACAGAAATTTTCAAAACCCAGTGCAAACGTACCGACGGCAACCGGGCTAACAAAATAACCATAACATAGGCAACTATTTTAGCACAGCGAGAAATGGGAGAATCATTACAGGCGATCGCTCAAGATTGAGAAATGCCCGATGAAACCGTTAAAACTTACCCTAAATTAGCTCGTTGCTCACTGAAATAGATGTAAGTTTATTACATCAATCAATCAAATCGCCTAACTTATAATCTGGGTTATGAGTAATGCAAATCACATACTTGCCTAATTTCGGGTCAAAACATCCCACAGCCCCGTATATATGTGCCAATTTGTGAGACAACACAAAAGCTACAGGAATAGAAGCAGGGCCATTTACCTTCACCAAACTCCCACCTGTTAACTCTCCCGAATTAGCCATTTCTTCTAGTCGTGCAGCCGCATCTTGAACAATTTGGCTATTTTCCGCAGGTTCACCAAAACTAACCTGTAAAATATCCTCTTTTAAATTAATTTTGTAGGTAGCCATTGTTTGTCTTGTGTAGTAAGTGTGGTTTAGTCTGAGAAACTAACCCCCGACTATACCATAGATAGGAAAAAAATTTTCCTGACCTCTGAAATAATTACTTCCAGTGATTACACTAGTTCATCTTGGGGATAAATTTTGTTTGTATCGCCTTATATTTTATCGTAATTCCAACATCTCTCAGCATCTTTACGGTTATTAACCAAGACTACAACTGTAAATCTATACAAAAATTATTTATAGCAATTGAATAAATAGTAAAGTACATCGAACTGACGTTAAGAGTATACAAAGTAAAAAAATGCCTAATAGTCATTGCAAATGGAGCGTAGCAGAATGTAGCAATCGCAAGGGTTTGAGATTGCTTCTCTTCGAGACGCTACGCGAACGCAATGACACAGCCATTGGATCATCTATTTTTGGAATACTCTAAAGGGCAACTTATACAGCAGGGAACAGGGAACAGGGAACAGGGAACAGGGAACAGGGAACAGGGGTGAAAGTCTCTTAGTATAAGGGTTTGTTCCAAAAATTTGTACCTCATTTACCTGAAATATGCTGTAGCTTTTGAGATGCACTGACCCTGCTTATCTTTTTCTTGTAAAGAGATACTATTACAATTATAAATAAACCCCAAATTGAACTATTTTCTGGTACAGTTTTTACCTGAGAATTAACAGTAACATTTTCATCTAACTCATCACCAATATTATTTACATATTCCAAAGCATGACTATCTTCCAGTGCATAACCCCGCAAGAAAAGCGCACTCCATCGAGCAATAGTTTCTAATGCTAAATCTTGATTAAGGGTTGCTGGAATAGGGTCAGGTACTGAAGCAAACGGCTGATTAGTATTTGTAATACTATAATGATTAGCACCAGTAACACTAACAAAAAATTTTGGTGATTGCTGAATTTGATCGTAAGTTTTCTTAATAGCATTAATTGGTGTTAAACCATCTAAATCTCCTGCTAAAATTCCTACAGGCAGACCATCATTATTAATTGTAGGAGTAATACCTTCAATATTACTTTGACTCAGCGCACTACCATAAAAAGCTCCTCCCAAAAGTTCTGGAGGACGGGTAAACCCGTCAAGGCAAAATGGCGGAACACAACTACCCTCAATCGCATACAAACCAGCAAAACCACCATAAGAATGCCCAAGTAATACCATTTTATTAGTATCAATTAAACTAAAAATAGGTGAAGCAGGATTGGAATTTTCCGCTTTCATATAACCAAGGACATCATTAACCTGACTTTGTTCAGAAAATAAGCCAGTTGGTATACCAAAGGGAGCAAATACATCATTTTGATGATTGGGAACAACAACAACAAATCCATAACTAGCCACTATACTAGCAAACTGTGAATAATTAGATTTATCCACATTTGAACCTTGCAATAATAGGGCAATAGGTAAAGAACTGTTACTATTTATTGATTCTGACAAAACGGGAAAATAAACATCAGCTAAATCACCATTAGCAGGAATAGTTGTTTGGTAATTTTGGACTTCTGTAAATAAAGGTTCAGGAGTAAATGTTGCTGCACTAGCAGAAAATCCTACACTCAGAGTTAAGCCAACTCCGCCGACTAATGCCATTGATAATTTTGTTTTACTGAGATTCATAATTTTTCCAAAAATTTACAGCATATTTCAGGTAAATGAGGCACAAATTTTAGGAACAAAACCCTATACTAAGAGACTTTCAACCCTGTTCCCTGTTCCCTGTTCCCTGCTGTATTTAGTGATATTGAGAATTTCTTGGGAAATAGCTTCTAAAACTATTGGTTGTACTGTATTGATAAAAAAGTGATCACCAGGAAACATTTTAATTGAAAAAGAACCAGTTGTATGTTCTTGCCATGCTGCCAAATCTTCAAAATTAGTTTCTGGATCTTCCAAGCCACCAAAAACAGTAATAGGTGATTCTAAAGGCGGTTCGGGGTTATAAATATAAGTTTCATCAACTGCCAAATCTGCTTTGACAATGGGCAGGAGTAATTGCATAATTTCAGGATTTGTTAATACTTCCTTGGGTGTACCATTGAGGCGATTGAGTTCTTGTAATAACTCTGTTTCTGGTAGATTATGCATTGGTGAAGGGTCGGGAATGTGAGGAGCTTGACGTGCAGAAATAAATAAATGAACGGGGGCATTATTGCATTTTTTACGAATATATCTAGCTAGTTCAAAACTGATTAATGCTCCTAAGCTGTGACCAAAAAAAGCATAGGGCTGATCTAAATATGGTAAAAGAATATTTCCCAAGCTTTGAATAAGTGGAGTAATTTCTGTAAAAGGAGTTTCCATTAATCGAGAACCTCTACCAGGAATCTGTATAGGATGAACTTCTACATTTGGTAGACTAGAAAACCAGTTGCGAAATATAGTAGCACTACCACCAGCATAAGGAAAACAAAATAAACGTAACTTTGCTTGAGGATTTGGTTGAGAGTATTCAATCCAAGGAGTTTTAATCATTGCATTCATCATAATTTTGGTGCGGTTTTAGGTAACAAGTTTTAGTTTGTAGGGTGGGCATTTATAGGTAAAATGCTTAATAGCAGCGAATTATGCCCAGAAATGCCCACCAGAGTATATTTCAAACATCAAACCGGATTCCTATAGCAGAAATAAGGGTTAAGTTAAAAAAGGTTCAAACGCCAGTAAAATTAACTTTTTTACCTTCTGTTTCACTTCGATTTCTTTCAGTAAACGTCTGGCTTCTGTCTTCTTCCAATTGACAAGCATCTATGAGAAATGTTAATACATAATTAACAAATTTTTCCATTCTCTGGCGAGTGATTGTAGGTTCAGAGAAAATAAAATTTAAAATCATTTTTTCATTAAAAGTTGTTACAGCAACAGTTAAATTATTATTGATCATAGATTGTGTAGGCACAAAACTAATTTCTTCAATCGCCGAGGAATTATAATTTTGAGGAATATTTAATTTACCAATATTAGTAACAGCTACACTATCAGGGATGCTGTGGGGATTTTGGAGACAAATATCTGTCATTGGCTTATATGTCAAAACTTTGCTAAATAACTCCTGACGATTGAGTAAACTGGTTTGAATTTGCTGTTTAACTTGACAAGCTAACTCCCAAAAAGGTGTATTTATATTCACGTTAAAAAACCCTGTGCTATAAGAAAAAGCCGCAACTAAATGTTCATCACTAATTATCGGTTCAAGGTATTTGCGTATATCTATAGATGAATGACAAAGAACACGAAGATTTTTTGCAGAATCACTATTGATTAATTGCGCTGTTGCCAACATCATGGCAGCACACAAAGCACCTTGAACAGTGGTTTGATTTTGCTGACAATTATTGATAATTTTTTGGGTTAAATTTTGGTCAAGTTGTCTATGAACTACCAGATTATAATTTTGAATATTGGAGGATAGAGACTTGTTAAAACCTAAAGATTCAGGTTGATGCAATGTGGTTTTAATCATTGTTTTCAATAAAAAACATAATTTGCTGATTGCTCCTCTCAGACCTTTGACTGATGGGGGGAGTAGGTCTTCAATAGGTGGAATAGCGGGTAATTTATCATCTAAATTGATTGGTTTACCTAGAGTAAGTTGCTCATAGTAAGTTAATAGTTCGGAATGTAGTTTGATCACCGACGAAGCTAGAGCGATCGCATGATGTACTGTAATTATTAAATAGCATAAATTTTCATCATCAGCAATGTGAACAAGTACGGCTCTAGCTAATCCTTGACTACTATCTAATTTTTGGTTTAATTCTGTTTCTAAAACTTCTTGCCACTGTTCAGAATGTAATTTTTTTACCACCCGTAAAGGAATTTTTGGTGTGTCGTTGGTTTCAAAATATAAATTATCTAAATATTCAATAATTCGTGAATTAAGGCGGGGGTGACGATTTTGTAAACAGTCTAAAGATTGTCTCACAAATTCTTCATTTAGATTTCCTCTAATTCGGCTAACTGTCACTATGAAATATTTATCATAGCGATTCATAATTTCCATTGCTTGTTCTACAGAACCCAGTTTTCGATTTGCGTTCATAATTCGTTTTTGTAAAATTCTATTTTGGTTATAGGATTACTATTTGATTTTTGAAATATAGGTGGGCATTGATAAGGATAATTCGTTTTTATTCATCATCTAATCAAGAAATGCCCACCCTACAAATACCTAAATTGAATATTGTTCTCCACTGATGAAACTTGTAGAAACTTCTTCTCCTTTATTCCAAATAGCAATAGTTGAGGCTGTATAGAAGATTAAATTTGAACCGAAGAAAAAGGCTGGTGCTAAGTATTCAGCGATTTTTTGTGGCATAATGGATAAAATTAGTACCAAAGTTATTCCTAATAAAACTGGATTAAATAAAGCCATCCAACGTGGATAAAGTGTTTTACCAGGTAATACTAAAATGATAAAAATCAGTGACCAAATTATCATACCGGATAAAAAAGCGGTTTGTAATCCATTTTGGAAATCTTGAAAATCAGCTAACATTTGTACCAAAACAGGTTGGATTGATTCTGGTAGAGTAGTTTTCACTTTTTCAGCAGTACCAAATAAAGGAATTGTGCCGTTATAAACAGTACCAATAGTTCCAGTAGCCAGTTCAACCATGACTAAAAGAATAGTTGCTAATTGTCCACCTGGTTTGAGTGCTAAGTAAATATGTAAGACTGAATATATAGCAATTGGAAAACTCAGAATTACTAAATAATGCCCAATGACTAATCGCCAATGTGGTACATTTGCAGGGCTGGTCATGCTATTTATTAAGTTAGCAAATCCAGGTTCAATGTTTGGATAATAAAACATTAACTCTGCACCGATACAGAGAAGAATTGAGGCAACAATTCCCACAATGCCAGTTAATCTTAAGATATTCAAAGTTTTGATGTTCATAAGTAGTCGTGCAAAATTAAATTATTACGTGAAGTAAGGGAACAGGGAACAGGGAAATAAGTTGTGTAATTAATTCTGTCTAATTACTTAGTTAATTTTGGCGAAGGGAGTAAAAAAATTTGGTTAGTGATAGGCTTTGTTGACAGAATTGTTAAATATTGTAAATATTGTAAATATTGGCAAAGTGGGCATTTATAGGTAATTTAATAAAAATGAATTATGTTTGGTAATGCCCACCCTACAGATAGTTATGTTTTCTTTTCCAAGCAAAGCTTTAATTGTTTGGCTAAAACTTGAACATGAGGTTGACGCAGCATACTAAAATGGCTACCGGGAACGGTGTAAAATTCTACTCCTTTAGTTGCTAATTTATCCCAACCGAGAGAGGGGTTAGTTAAACTTTCTCTGGGTCGTTCTTGAGCGCGGAATAAAGTAATCTGACCGGGATAAACTAACGGTGTGTAGTTGCGTAAAATTCGTATGTTTGTTCTGACAATGTTGATGTAATGACGAGCCTCTTTTAAAGTAAAATCGGCATTTACTAATTTATTTTTCTTGGCTTCGGTGATTAAAGATTCTAGAATATTTTCGTCGTCTTCTGCAATTTCTTGGAGTTTTTCTATGCGTTGCTGGATATCTTCAGATAAGAAAAGATGGTCATCGCTGGCTAACATACTAGCCATATAAACTGCATCATTAGCATTAGATGGTAAGTCTGATGATTCACCGACACCAATATCTAAAAGAGCTAATAAAGCTACATTTTCTCCTTGTTGATATAACTGTTGAGCCATTTCCAAAGCTACCACTCCTCCCATAGATAAACCACCTAAAAAGTAAGGCCCTTGGGGTTGAATTGTTCGTAGGGATGAAAGATAAGCCGCCGCCATCATTTCTAGGCTAGTTTGCTGTTGTAAATTTTGCATTTGTAAGCCATAAACTGGCTGTTCTAGTCCTAATTGACTGGCTAAACTAAAATAACAATCAACATTACCATTAGAGGGAGCAATACAGAAGAAAGGCGGTTTTTCTCCTTGGGGCTGAATGGGAATTAATAAAGCTGAATTAGGGGTTAATTCCTGTATTTTTTCGTCAGGTTTTCCTTGCTCAAGTTGCTGTGCTAAATTGGCGAGTATGGGATGTTGAAAAATCTGCTCAGTTTTGAGATTAATACCGACTTTATTGGCTTGAGAAATCAGTTTAATTGCAAATAAAGAATCTCCACCTAAATCAAAGAAATTGTCATAAATTCCTACTTTTTGAACTCCTAGCACTTCCATCCACAGTGATGCTAGTTGTTGTTCTATTTGTGTGCGGGGTGCAATGTAGCTGGTTTTCTCGCTGGTTACTTGATATGGCTGAGGAAGGGCACGACGGTCAATTTTACCGTTAGGGGTGAGGGGTAAACTATCTAAAAGGACATAAGAAGAGGGAATCATGTACTCTGGTAGTTTATTGCGTAAATAATAGCGTAGTTCGTTGGGTTGAAACCGCTTAACAGTAGCTGGAGAACGAGCGACTATTACACGCTGGCCAAATTGGGCTGTAACGCAGTCTGACCCTGGAAAAGCCACAAATTCCTCAAACCCGCTTTGCTTAAGTGTTGTTTCCCATTGTTCCACTGATAACAAAGGTAAGTTGGTGTGTAGTCGTTCATCTTCAAAATGACTAAAACCCTCAATAAACCCGACACTAATCATTTGTAGACGGCTATTTTGTGTCCCTTCTAAAATGAGAATTAGACCATGAGGGGCTAAGAGCGATCGCACATAATCCAAAGTTTTACTTATATTCCGGGCATCATGTAAAACATTCACCGCTACCACTACATCAAAACTATAAGGTTCATAACCTTGATTAATGGGGTTTTCATCTATATTTAACAACCCATATTTAACAAAAGAATAGTCTCGGAATTTCTCTTGTGCTTGGTTGGTGAAGAAATTGGAAATGTCAGTATAAGTATAAACTGTTCTATCTTTTGGCAATACTGGCAACAAGGAAGCCGTAGTTCCACCAGTTCCCGCACCAACTTCTAAAATCTGTAAAGTCTTATCTAAACTGAAACTTTCCGCAATAACTTGTAAAACCTTACTAGCAATTTGGTTGTAATAATCTTGCACTGGGTTAAATTGATATAAACTCTCGGCCGTTTGCCAAGAACCCCCAGGAAAGAACAACTCTAGGGGGTCAAGTTCCCCAGTCAGCAAAGCGGTGTTATTTTTAACGCTATTTTCCAAATAATGCAGTAAAGTTTTTCCCTGAGTACCCCAGCTACCAAACTCGACAATTTGCCGCCATAACTCATCTAAAGAGTCTGTAGGTAAAGGCTGAGAATTAACAAAAGTTTCTGCCCCATCTCTGTACAGTAGCCCCTCTGACTCTAAAACCTGTAACCATTGTCCCAGTAATTTCCGATAGCGGGGAGCAATTTGGCAACGAGATACTAAATCATCTACAGAGTATTTTTCTTGAGGAGAAATAAATACACCCAATTTATTGAGCGCGTGACACATAGAAAGAGTGCTAAGACGCTCTACACCTTGCCAAAATGCTTGATAAGTTTCGAGATTAACTTCTGATGGCATTTCTAAAGCTTGTTGGTTTCCTGTGTTTACCAACTTAGCCCAAAGTTGATTTACATTAGTCGTGCTACTCTCCATTTTTAAAACATCAGTAGCCTGATCCTGATCCAGAACTACATAAGCTATGAGCTTTTGTTCTATAGCCGTAACTACTGCCTTATCAACGGCTGGATGCTGTATTAAAGCTGCTTCCACCTCACCCAGTTCAATCCGGTAGCCGCTAACTTTAACTTGAAAATCCTCTCTTCCCAAAAATTCCAAATTGCCATCAGGTAAATAACGCCCCAAATCACCAGTTTTATACAACCGTTCCCCTGTATACGGATGAATAATAAAGCTGGTTTGAGTCTTTTCTGTATCTTTCCAGTAACCTTGAGCCAGTCCCAGACCGCCAATATAAAGTTGTCCTGGCACCCACACAGGTACATCTTTACAAGTATGATTCAGAACGTAAAATCTTTGATTGCTCAGGGGTTTTCCGTAAGGAATGCTTTTCCAATTGGGGTCAATTTCCTTAATTTGATAAAAATTAGACCAAATGGCTGCTTCCGTTGCTCCTCCTAAACCGATGACTTGTATATTTTTACCCAAATTTTTGATTTGTTCTGGTAAATTTAAGGGTATCCAGTCACCACTTAATAGCACTAATCGCAGAGAATCCGGTAATTTTTTTCCATGTCCGGTTAGATATTCCACGAGCATTTGCATTAAAGCCGGAACAGAGTTCCAGACTGTAACTTGCTCTTGGCTGATTAACTCCCACCAGTGGGCGGGGTCTTTGGTAGCATGAGGTTCAGGGATAATAATTGTTCCCCCAGCCGCCAAAGTGCCAAAAATATCATATACTGATAGGTCAAAACTGAGAGAGGAGAGGGCTAACAATCGGTCTTGGGGCTGTAAATTAAACCTGTGATTAATGTCAATAATGGTATTTAGGGCAGCACGATGATCAATCATTACTCCTTTGGGTTTGCCAGTAGAGCCAGAGGTGTAAATGACATAAGCTAAATCTGAGGGTTGCTGTACTGGTGGTAGTGGTTGTACATCCTCATCACCCAAATTTTCTACTTCTGTATCAATGCAAAGTTGTAAAATACCCTCTGGCAATTCTAAGGTAGATTTCCATTTGGATTGAGTGAGGACAATTTTAACCTCTCCTTGTTCCAGTAAATAGCGTTGACGTTCTTGGGGAAGGGTGGCATCAATGGGTAAATAAGCTGCTCCAGCAGTGAGGATGGCTAAAGCGGCCAGGATTTGTTCCCAACCCTTGTCCATAACGATCGCTACTAACTGATTCGGACAAGCCCCGATTTTGCGGAGTTTGTCGCCTATTTGTTGGGAAAGTTGGAATAATTCAGCGTAAGTGAGAGTTAGGTTTTTGGAGACTACAGCTTGTTGAGATGATCGCTCTTTTACCTGTTGAGCAAACCAAGTATGTAGTAATCCTGCTGGTACAGGTGCGCTGGTAGCATTAACTTCTTGCCGTTGTGCTAATTGTTTCTCTGGTACAAGCTGCCAAATATTCTCTTGCCATACCTGTTGATCATCCGCTAGGCGCTGCAAGAAACTACAATAAGCCGTAAACATATCATCTATCAGTCCGGGGGGAAAAAGCTCCTCTACCACGTCCCAGTTAAAGACTAAACAGCCTTGTTGTTCAAAAATTTGGTGGTCTATCCAAACTTGGGGGGTTTGGGTCACGCTGTAGATGATTTCGCCAAACTGGTCAAAAGCAATATTGTGATTTTCACTGTTATTGTCTAAAGTCAAAGTGCTAGTAAATACTACAGGCATAATTGTCCGGTTATTTCCGCTTTGACCTCGTGCCAATTCCCGTAAAACCCGCACACCGCTAAAATGCCGATGTTCTAAATCTTGCCAGAGTTGTTGCTGTAGTTGACGAGCGCGAACCTCAAAACTTTCATTGCCAGAACTTTCTACAGCTAACAAGGTCAACGAGGTAAAATCGCCGACCAAATCATTAACCTGGGGATGGAGAGGTAAACGATTAAATAAAGTTAAATTTAGGGTAAATTGGGGGTTTTTGCTCCAAACTTGCAAAATTGACGCAAATGCACCTAATAGCACCCCGGAGGCTGTCAAACCTGCCTTAGTAGCGCGGTTTTTAATGGTTGTCCAAGTTTGAGGATCTAAGGTAGCGAGACGACGCTGAAAATGCGGACGGGTCAAAGTTGCCGGATTTTTAGCTAGGGGTAGTTCTGGGGCTGGTGGTAAGGTGGGTAAACGGTCGAGCCAGTATTGTTGCGATCGCTCATACACCTCTAAATTTTGCCCAGATGCTTCCGTCAACACATAATCTCGAAATGAGATTTCTAAATCAGGAAGAACCGCATCAGGATTTTGGTAAAAAATCGCCAGTTCCCGAAAGATGATTTGTAAACTCCATTGGTCGCCAATTAAAGCATCAAAGTTAATATGAATGCGGATACGGTTTTCATCTAATAAAGAAGCACAAATTTCAAACAATGGCCATTGGTCAGTCGGTAGGACTTGGTGAGACATTCGCTCTCTAATTGCCGCCAATTGGGTGTTTATTTCTTCCTTACTTTGTCTCCGCAAATCTACTACAGAAATTTGATAAGGGGGAACTTGGGGGAGAATTTGCTGCTGTCCATCAGGGTGGATAATTGCCCGCAGCATATCATGGCGATCTATTAATTTTTGCCAAGCTAGGTTATACCGTTCTAAATCTAAATTTTCACTTTCACTTTCTGTATATCCTTGGCAGGCAACATTACTAATTTCAAAAGCTCCATTACGACCGATAAAGTAAGCTTGTTGAATGTCGGTTAAGGGAAAAGGTTGATAGCGTCCTGCTAAATCTGGGACAAGGGAGGGGAGGGGCTGCTGTGGTGTAATTTGGATTTCTTCTTCTTCCAGTAAATACATCAGCAGTTCTTGTTGTTCAGCCGAAAGTCCACTAATATTCATTAAACACTAGCTCCTTTTTTCTTGCTCTCTAGCTGTTTTCTTATATCTTCAGTGGACATTTTTTGAACTCTCTTCAGAGTCCGAGCGATTTTTAAACTCTGTCCTGGTTTGGGTTCATTATTAACAATGGCTTGAGCTAAGGCGGCTACGTTAGCTTTATTAAATAAAGTTGTTAGCGGTAGTTCTACTTGGAATGTTTCCCGCAGTTGAGAAATAATCGGTAAAGCGACTAAGGAATCTCCCCCTAATTCAAAGAAACTGTCATAAATACCAATTGGTGAAACTCCTAAAGTTTCTTGCCATTTTTCGATAATTATTTCTTCAATCTCATTACTAGGGGCAACATAAGGATTATTTAAAGATGGTCTGGGGTGAGATGATTTACTTGAATGATTTGCCTCTGTTTGTAGGGGTGGTAAGATGCGGTGATGATTTTGTTCAATTTGGATTTTTAAATCATGGGTAGAGACAAAAACCTGTGATAATTGACAACCTAAAATTCTGGTTAAAGCCTCTAATCCTTCTTGGGTGGTCATTCCCTGTTGCCATTCTTGACCTGTGAGTGCTTTCTGTCGCGCTTCTACGGCAATTGACATTCCTACACTTTGCCAATTTTCCCAGTTAATAGATACGGTAAAGGTGCGGTCTTTGTAAGTTTTGTAATGAGCGAAGGCATCAAGGAAAGAATTAGCAGCACAATAATCTAAATATCCCACTTGACCACGAATAGAAGCCATTGAGGAAAAGAGGACGAGGAAATCTAGGGGGATATCCTGACAAACTAAATCTAAAATTTGTGTACCTTGGACTTTGGGAACTAAATTTCCGGCGGCTGTTTCTGGTGATTTTAGTTGAATTAAACCTCCGCCATAAATGCCTGCGGTGTGGAATATACCGTTAATTTGACCAAATTTGGCTTGAGCTTGAGCGATCGCTGTTTGCATTTGCTCTAAGTTAGCCACATCAGCACTGAGGAGGAAAATTTCTGCCCCAAAACTTTCGATAGTTTGCAGTTGACGAATCTTACAACTAACTTCATCTGTTGCCTCATGGGTTGTTAACCAGCTTTGCCATTCATCCCGACTTGGAAAAGGCGATCGCCCCAACAAAATCAATTTCGGCTGTACAGTCTGGGCTAAATATTTCCCAATCTCCAAACTCATACCCCCTAACCCACCAGTTAACAGATAAACGCCATTTTTCCTTAATCTGGTTTCTGCGGTGTTGATGGGGGGCAACTTCACCTGCTCAAAGCTTTCTACCCATCTGTGATGATCTCGATAAGCTACCACCGCATCAGATGAATTTGCTGTACATTCAGAAATTAACTGCTTTATCAAGCATTCTTGTGGCCATGTCCCCACCTCCGGCAACACAACATCAACACTCCGGCAGGTAATGTTGGGATATTCCCAAGGAATCACACGACACAAACCTAAAATCGTGGCTTTTTCTGGGTAAAGTAGGTCTGAACCGCTTACCCCCTGCATATTATTAGAAATCACCGTAATTTTAACCTTACCTTCCTTTGCTCCCAGTGCTTGAATGAGGTAAATCAGGCTGTGGTAACTGAAAATTTGAGCTTGTTCTGGGGCTGGTTGATAATTTTCTCCCGTGACATTCCACAGGTGAGCAATGATTGTCGGGAACTGATTCAGGTTGGCTAATTCTGTGAGCAAAATATGATAGTGTTTAGGGCATTCCGGGTTAATGGTATATACTCCATCAGTTGACCGGTGGAACTCCTGTCCGATTTTCACCTGAATCACATTTTGGTTAGCCAGTTGTAACTGTTTAACTAGGGATTCACCTAAACCGCAATTATCTATAAATACTAACCAATTACCTGTTGTTTGTTCTGGTGTTGGTGGTAAAGAGCGTTTCCAGGAAGGGATGTAAAACCAGTCTGTGATATCGGCTTTCCTGCCTGTAGTGACTGGAGTAGATAATGGTGCTTGGGGTTCGAGCCAGTAACGTTGACGCTGATAAGGATAAGTGGGTAATGGTAAGCGCCGACGTTGTTCACAGGCATAAAATCCCGACCAATCTATATTTACACCCGCCAACCACAGACGGCCTAATGTAGTTAACAAAAACTCCACATCTGATTGGGTATCTTGGGGATGGGGGAGGGAAGAAAGAATAATGTTAGTTTGGGCAGAATGCTGGCGTGCTAAGGTGGTTAAGGTGTTGCCGGCTCCTACTTCTAAAAAGATTTGCCATCGCTCCATTAACTCCTTCATGCCTTCCGAAAATCGCACCGGTTGGCGTAAATGATTAGCCCAATAACTTGGATCTGTGGCGGCTGTATTGATCCAAGTCCCAGTTACGTTGGAAATAAACGGAATTTGCGGCGGTTGGAGTTGAATTTGATTCAGGATTTGGGTAAATGGCTCTAAAATCGAGTCCATCATGGGGGAGTGGAAAGCGTGGGAAGTCCTTAAGCGGCGACATTGTACCCCTTGGGCGGTTAACTTCTGGGCTAGTTCTTCGATGGCTGTGGTTGTCCCGGATACCACACAATGGGAAGGGCTATTATTTGCGGCTAAATACAGGTTATCAGTTAACCAAGATTGCACCTCAGCCACCGACAGGAACACCGAAAGCATTGCCCCCTGCGGTTGTTGCTGCATCAACCTACTCCGTGCGGCCACCACTGCCAAAGCATCTTCCAAGGAGAACACCCCAGCAATACAAGCGGCTACGTATTCCCCGATACTATGACCAATCATCGCCGCAGGTTTGATACCCCAAGACATCCACAACTGAGCCAAGGCATACTCAATTACAAATAAGGCTGGTTGGGTAATAGCGGTTTGTTGTAATAGGGTTGCGGCTTGTTCTGCTTGCTGGGGTTCTGGGTAAAGGATTTGACAAAGATTGAATTTCAGATGGGGTTCTAGGAGTTGACAACAAAGATCAACTTGTTCATGGAAAACTGGCTCAGTTTGATAAAGTTCTTTGGCCATGTTCACATACTGGGAACCCTGACCGGTAAACATAAAGATAATCTGGCGATCGCTCACTTGCTCTTGAGGGTCGAAAACTTGGCTAAAAACCCATTGCGGATTTTTTGCTTCCAGCACTTTAGCCGCATCATCAAAGTCTTTGACTACCACCACCCGACGATGATTAAAGGCTTTTCGTCCTACCTGTAAGGTATAAGCTATATCCGCTAAGTTGAGGTGGTGATGTTGTTGCAGATATTGGGTTAAATTAATAGTTGCAGTATCTAAAGCAGTGCTAGTTTTAGCAGAAAGCAGCAATAATTGATAGGGTCGGGAAGAAGCAGAAGTAGTCAGAACCGGAGCTTCTTCGACGATTACATGGGCATTTGTCCCACCCACACCAAAAGAACTCACCCCCGCACGTCGAGGAGTACCGTTAGTTTGCCACTCATTGAGGGTGTGGTTAACGTAAAATGGGCTATTTGCAAAATCTATTTGTGGGTTTAAAACTTGAAAATGCAAACTTGGGGGTAATAACTTGTGCTTCAGGGCTAAAACCGTTTTAATTAAACTGCCCACCCCAGCACTAGCATTAGTATGTCCGATATTAGTTTTGAGAGATGCGATCGCACAAAAATTTTGTTTTTGGGTATGTGCAGTAAAGACCTTTTGTAAAGCAGTGATTTCAATCGGATCACCCAAAGCCGTACCTGTACCATGTGCCTCCACATAGCTGATAGTTTCCGGCTCAACTCCAGCCATAGCCAGGGCTTCAGCAATCACCTGAGCTTGTCCATCCACACTTGGCGCTGTGTAACCAACCTTGCCTGCACCATCATTATTGATAGCAGAACCCTTGATAACTGCATGAATACAATCACCATCAGCGATCGCCTCACTCAACCGTTTTAACACCACGATTCCCACACCATTACCCCCCACAGTACCGGAAGCCTCAGCATCAAAAGCGCGGCAATGTCCATCTGGTGAGAGAATACCCCCCTCTTGATACCAATAACCATTTTTTTGGGGTACAGCGACAGAAACCCCACCAGCCAAAGCCATATCACATTGATAATCTAACAAGCTTTGACAAGCTAAACTCACAGCCACCAAGGAAGTAGAACAAGCCGTTTGTACACTAATACTCGGACCCGTCAAGTTTAACTTATAAGAGACTTTAGTGGCTAAATAATCCTTATCATTAGCAATCAGAATTTTGAAAAAGTCTGGTGATTTTAAAACTGCGGGAGAAACATTAAACAATAAATAAGTATTCAACCCAGCACCAGCATAAACCCCAATCCTTTCCTCATAATTTTCAGGAACATAGCCAGCATCTTCTATAGCTTGCCAAGCACTTTCTAAAAAAATCCGATGTTGTGGATCTGTCAGTTCAGCTTCACGGGGATTAATATCAAAAAAAGCCGCATCAAATAAATCCACATCTTCCACTACACCAGAAGCTTTCACAAAATGGGGATTCTTGATTTCATCTGATGTTAAATGTGATTCTAATTCTTGTTCAGAAAAGAAAGAAATAGATTCGATGCCGTTTTTCAAATTATGCCAAAATTCCTCTAAATTATTAGCACCGGGAAAACGTCCACTCATACCAATAATGGCGATATCATTACTATCAAAATTATCAAATGTATTGTTGTTGTTCATAATCTTTTACCAATTTAGAAATAAGAGGGAACAGGGAACAGGGAACAGGGAACAGGGAAATAATTTGTGTAATTAATTCTGCCTAATTACTGAAAATTTCTGTTTTCATCTTGTAAAACCTTAAATCCTGGATATCCTGATTCAGACATTTAATTATTTAATTCTTCCCTCCCATTCTTTGTTTACTTCTCGCTGCTTCCTTGCGTTTTTGGGCACGGTTGTTGGCTTGTTGAAATAAAACTTCCTCTGTTTTTTCGGGACTGAAATTTTTTACTTGTGAAATTGTTGTAAGTTCCTGTCTGTTGACTTCGCCATTTTCATTTAATGGTAAAGTATCAATTAATCTATAAATAGAAGGAATCAAATCATCAGGTAATTTAGTTTTGAGAAAATTGTGCAACTCATAAGGTTTAAAACGTTTATTATCTACACCTGCTTGAGCGATAATCACATTTTGCCCCATAAACTCAGTAGCAGCACCAGTTTGAGGAAAGATGGCAATATTTTCAAAACCGTGAGTGCGGAGTATTTCCTCCCATTTAGTTGTTGATAAAACTGGGATATTTGTTTCTAATCTTTCATCTGCAAATTTACTAAAACCATGCACAAAACCCATCGTTGTCATGACTGTAGAATTATATTCTGTTAACTCTATCAGCAAAAGTAAACCATTATCAGCTAATAGAGAACGCATATATTGCAGAGTTTTTGGTAAATTACTGGCAATATGTAGCACATTAGCCGCAACAATTACATCATAATTTCCTAATTTATATCCTTGGATTTGGGGATTTTGTTCTATATCTAATTGTCCATATTCCACAAAAGGATAATTTCTAAATTTCTGTTTAGCTGATGCCATGAAAAAACTAGAAACATCGGTGAAAGTATAAACGGTTTGATTAGGAGGTAAAACAGGTAATAATGAGGCTGTAGTCGCACCAGTTCCCGCACCTACTTCTAGTATTTTTAAAAGTTTACCAGGTTGCCAATTATTTACCAAAGTAGTAAGAATTTCCCTGGCAATACTATTGTAATAATTGGAAATGGGATTAAATTGATAAGCACTATCCGCAGTATCTAAAGAACCTTTAGCAAAGAATAATTCTAAAGGATCTACTTCTCCTTTGAGCATAGATACATGATTTTCGGCACTTTGTTTTAAATAGCGGAAATTATTTTCTAAATGGGGAACTGATGCTAGAGGCATTAATTTTTTATATTCTTCTGCCTGTTGCCATAAATCATCTAAAGATGGAGTCGGTAAGGGCTGAGGACTAATAAAAATATCTTCTCCTACCATTTCCAAAAATCCATGATTTGCTAGAACTGTTAACCACTGTTTTAATAATTTTTGATAACATGGTTGAATTTGAAATTGATGAATAATTTCCTCTGGAGAATGTTTTTCTTGAGGGTGAATATAAACACCTATTTTATTGAGGGTGTGACACATATAGATAATACTTAAATTTTCTATATGTTGGGATAATGTTGAGAAGATTTGTAAATCAATTCCTGATTCTGGGGGTGCTAAAGCTTTTTGAAAACCTGCCTTAATAAGAGATTCCCAAGTTTTTTGTAATTCGGCTAAGTTTGTTCCGGCTGTTTCAAATAAAACAGATGAATTTTCTGTTGCCGGAACTATATAAGCTACTAATTGTTGATTTTGATTTGCTTCTCCAACGGCAGTAACAACGGCTGCTTTAACTGCTGAATGTTGCATCAATGCTGTTTCAATTTTTGTAAAATCAATGTCAGTTTTTGCATTTGAAATGTTCATAATTTCTCTTTCCTAACTCTAAAATTAATTACCCAAAAAGACGGAGAAATAGATATTTAACGCAGATGGACGCAGATGGACGCAGATGGGTATTTTTCATTCTTGTCTATTATTGACGTTGATGTGTAAGTGTTCCCTGCTTTAATTAATTAGAATTTTCCTTGTAACGACGACGTTTTTCTTGAGCTGCGGCTTTGCGTTTTTCTCCTCTTTCTGAACTTTGTTGTACTGTTTGGGTTTCGGTTTCTTGATTACTGAGATATTTAGCCAATGAACTAATATTTGGATATTCAAAAATTTTGACTAAGGGAAAATCTTGTGATAATTTCTCTCTCAACTGTTGATGAACTTGAGTTGCAATTAAAGAATCTCCTCCCAAATCAAAAAAGTTATCTTGAGTACCAATTTTTTCTAATTTGAGAATTTTAGACCAAATCTCAGCGATAGTTATTTCTAGGGGATTTTGAGGAGCAATAAAGGTTTTTGATCGCTCTGGTTGAATAGATTTAATTGCGGAAAGTGCCTGACGGTTGACTTTACCATTAGCAGTGAGGGGCAAAGTTTCTAATACATGATATGTATAAGGTATCATGTATTCAGGCAATTTTTGTTTGATAAATTTCTGCAATTCTTGGGATTGAAATTTCTGTACAAAAGCTGGGGCTTGAGCTAGTAAAACATCAAATCCGAGAAAGTTTGGTACAGAATCGGGTTGTGTGAAAATGGCAGAATTTACAAATCCTGCTGATGTTAAAATTGTTTGCCATTGTTCTCTAGAAAGTAGCGGATGATTTTGCCGTAAATCTTCATCTTCAAATCTATCAAAACCCTGTTGTAGTCCCATTCCTAAATCAAAGGGGCGATGAAATTGGGTTTCTTCTATTAGTAGAAGTAAGCCATTGGGACTTAATAAAGACCGCAAATAACGGAGAGTAGATTTAATATCACGGGCAACGTGTAAGACGCTGGAGGCAATGATTAAATCAAAAGAATGTGGTTCATAACCTTGGCTTTGGGGGTCTGCTTCTATGTTGAGAATCCCTGTATTTAAAAACAGATAGGCTGCAAATTTTTCTTGTGCTAGTTGTAGGAAATATTGGGAAATATCAGTGTAAAAATAGGTAGTTCTGTCTGGTGATAAAACTGGTAATAAATGAGATGTGGTTGAACCTATTCCCGCACCAACTTCTAAAATGCGTAGTTGTCCTTTTGGTAGCCAAGATTGGGTTATTGCTTGTGTAAGTTCCCTAGCGATCGCATTACAATATTCAAACAGCCTTTGATAAATTTCCGATGTTTCCTCTGCTGCATAGATTTGGGCTGAATGTAGGTTCTCTGTGAGAATATTAGCTAGTTGTTCTGCGGTACTCACCAGAGATTTAACCATTGCTGGAGTAAAGCCAAATTTTTGCCACTCTTCTGCTGTAATATCTGCCAAAACTGTGCTTAATGGTTCGGTCGGTAGCGGAAAAACATTACTAAAAATCTTCCCTTGTTGTTGCAATAAACCGACATCTACTAAAGATTTTAAGGCTCGTGCCAACCATTTACAATAACGCGGTTTAATCTGGCACTTTTCCATTAAACTATCTATAGAATACTGTTCCCCAACTTTGCTAAATACACCCAGCTTATTGAATGCTACCCGTACAGAGTTAGCATACACACGCTCCAACAGTTCCCAACCAGTGGCAAAGGTGGATACATCAACCCAATCTAGGGTTTGTTGTGCCTGTTTTTGACCTGCTTGAACTACAGTTTCCCATAATGGTAAAGTTTCTAAAGGGTCTTTTCCTTCCCTGGTGAATAAAGTTGATGCTTGGGGTTTGGGGACAATATAAGCGACTAATTGCTTGTTACCGTGCTGTTCACCCACTGCGGCGATCGCTACATCTTGTATTTCTGGATGTTGTTTAATGACGGTTTCGATTTCCCCTAGTTCTATTCGATACCCTCTCACCTTGACTTGAGCATCTTCTCTACCAATCAACTCTATCTCACCGCTAGGCAAATAACGACCTAAATCACCAGTGCGATACAGTCTTTCCCCTGTAACGGGATGGGTAATAAAACTTACAGCCGTTTTTTCGGGATTTTGCCAATAACCTTGAGCTAATCCTATTCCCCCAATATACAATTGACCTGGAACCCAAACCGGCACGGCTGCTAATGCCGAATTTAATACATAAAATTGCTGATTTGTCAACGGTAAACCATAAGGTATACTCTGTAACTGACCTTCCCCAACTGGAATGGGAGAGAAAATAGACCAAATAGAGGCTTCTGTCGCACCTCCCAAGCTAATCAACTCTACATCTTTAACTAATGTTTGGATGCGTTCTGGTAAACTTAAGGGTATCCAATCACCACTTAATAATACTAATCGCAGTGAATCAAGTACACAATCATTTCGATTAGTAGCATACTCTACCAACATTTGCATTAAAGCGGGTACAGAGTTCCAAACTGTTACTTGTTGTGTAGTAATCAGTTCTGCCCAATGTGCCGGATCTTTACTAGCTGCATGGTCAGGAATAACAATAGTTCCCCCAGCCGCTAAAGTGCCGAAAATGTCATACACCGATAAATCAAAACTCAGGGAAGACAAAGCTAGAACCCGGTCTTGAGGATTTACCCTAAAGCGTTGGTTAATATCAATAATTGTATTAACAGCCCCCCGATGGTCTATCATCACCCCTTTGGGTTCACCTGTAGAACCTGATGTATAGATGATGTATGCTAAATCCTCCGGCTTTTGTACAGGAGTGAGAGATTGTAGATTGGTAGGAACTTCTGATTTATCTACTACTAAACGTTGTACACCTGATGGCCATGTCAAACTATGATTGAGGTGAGCTTGAGTAATGATAATTTTGACTTGGCATAGTGCTAGTAACTTGCTTTGGCGTTCTGGTGGTAATGCGGGGTCAATAGGCACATAAGCAGCACCAGCAGCCAGGATACCCAGTACAGCTACAATTTGTTCCCAACCTTTTTCCATAACAACGGCTACAAGTTGGTTAGGAGTCGCACCCAAACCCCGCAGTTGATGACCTAAATAATGGACACGGTGAGAAAGTTCTTCATAAGTAAGAGAATAATTAGATGTGATGATTGCGGCTTGGTTTGGTCGTTGTGGTACTTGGGCAGTAAATAAAGTGTGTAATAAATCAGAAGAAAGCGGACGATAATTAGAATTAATTTCTGTTCGTTGTTTTAACTGGGTTGGTGGTAATAATGGTAAAGTGCTTTGCTGCCAAGCTGTGGGCTGATTTGCCAAAAGTTTTAATAGACGACAGTAAGCATCAAACATATCTTCAATCATGTTTGGGGGGAAAAGTCCCTCCACAAAATCCCAGTTAAAAGACAAGCTACCGTCAGCTTTCACACTATATTGATTGTCTAGCCAAACTTGCGGAGTTTGGGAAATGCTGTAAATAATTTCTGTTTGTTCTTCGATTAAAGCGATCGCTAACGGGTTGTTTTCATCGGCTTGGGGACCATGAGTAAACACAATCGGCATAGTTCCCGCACCAGCTTTTTCTTGAACTCTGTTCCATTCCCGCAGTACCCGTACTCCACTCACATACTCATGTTCTAAATCTTCCCATAATTGATTTTGGATTCTTTGGGCACGCGCAACAAAAGATTCCTCACGGGTGTTATCTATTTCCAGCAAAGTAAATGAGGCACATTCCCCAATGATTTCGTTAACTTGGGGATGAACAGGCAGACGATTAAATGAGGGAACATTAATTGTAAATCGGGGTTGCTTACTCCAAAGGGTGAGAACTTCCGCATAAGCAGCCAATAAAACACCCGTAGCGGTGAGATTAACTTGTGAACCTCTTTGTTTAAGTTGCTGCCAAGTTGAACAATCTATTGTGGCTTGTAGACGTTTAAACTGGGGGTTAACGACAGAATGAGGATTTTTAGCTAACGGTAACTCTGGCGCTGGTGGTAAAGTGGGGATACGTTGTAACCAGTAATCGAGAGAACGTTGGTAACTGGGACTATCTTTGAGGGAAAGTGTGGCTAAAACGTAATCTCGGAAAGAAATTTCTAGATTAGGTAAAGGTTGATCCGGCTGGTTGTAGAAGTGGGATAAATCTTGGAACAGCTTAATACTACTCCAATAGTCAACACACCAACTATCTAGACTGATATGTAAACGAAAATGGCGATCGCTATATTGTGTAGCGACAATCTCAAACTGTGGCCATTGGTCTAGGGGTAAAACTTGATGAGAAAGGCGATCGCGTATTTCTTGTAATTGAGAATTAATCGTCTGTTCATCTTGTTCCCGCAAATCAATTATTTGAATTTCATAACTTGGAACTTCTGCCAAAATTTGCTGCTGACCATTTGCTAAAACCACAGCCCGCATCATCTCATGATGTTTAACTAATTTATTCCAAGCAAAATTAAACTTTTCTATCTCCAAATCCTTACCATCAAGTTCTATGTAATGGTGCATTGACACATTACCCAAATCAAACACATCACCCCTACCCAACCAATAAGCCTGCTGCATTTCCGTCAACGGAAAAGGTTGATAACGTCCCTCCAAATCAGGAACAATTTGCGGTAGAGAATGCAAAACATTAGATTTTGATGTTTGTTGAGCCTTCCCCTGTAACAGCCTTTCCAATAATTGCTGTTTCGCTCCAGAAAATTGAGCAGTAATATTATTCTTCTCTATCATTATTGAAACCTTTTATCTTTGTACCTTTGTAAATTTGCGCCTACCCTGCGGGAACGCCTGCGGCGAATGCGCCTGCCGCAAGCGGAACGCCTGACGGCGAATGCGTGAGACAAAAAACATCCCACCTTTAGCTAATACCTTCTAATAAAACCCGTGCTTCCTCTTCCGTCAAATCTGCTATTTTAGCAATTAAATCCTTCTCAATCACCACAGCTAACTCCTCAATAGTATTGGCTGCTAAAAGCTGACGTAAACTAAGCTCTGTCATTGGTAAAACTTGGCGAATTTGGGTTAAAATTTGTGTTGCTTGTAAAGAATTACCACCCAAAGCAAAGAAATTATCATTCACCCCAATCTGCTCTAACTTAAACACATCAGCCCAAATTTTCGCCAACTTTTCCTCCAAAGAATTACGCGGAGCAATATAAACTTTCTTTGGCTGAGATTGACTAAAATTAGGTGCAGGTAATGCTTTACGATTAACTTTACCATTAGCGGTAAGTGGCAAACTTTCTAAACTAACATAAGCAGTAGGTAACATATATTCTGGTAACTTCTGTTTTAAGAAATTACGCAATTGCTGCTCAAAACTTTCCTCACCAACTTTGACTTCTGTTTGTAGCCAGTTTCGGGTTTGATGAATATTAATTTTACCACCAAGAAAACTATGTAATAAAACATGACCGGATGCCAACACAAATAAATTTTGAATCGCTGTAAAATCCATATTTCCACCAATTGGACATAGCCCTATTTGTTGTTTAGGTGCTTCAGTCATCAATAATTGGCTAATATAACCAGCTTCTAATAAACAAAATTCTCTCGCTAATTCTCCATACATAGGAATAATAGCATTGAGTTGACCAATTAAAAACAAAGCGAAGGCTGATTGCTCAAAAATAGATTGATTAGATGCAGTATAAAGACTACTTTCTATTTCAGCCTGATCAGAAAGTAACACTAAACGGTGATGAGCCGAATCATAATAATAAGTACCTGCGGCTAATCCTTC
The DNA here is from genome assembly GCA_035299225.1 of Nostocaceae cyanobacterium. GTDB lineage: Bacteria > Cyanobacteriota > Cyanobacteriia > Cyanobacteriales > Nostocaceae > DATGXB01. The sequence goes on from DATGXB010000200.1 coordinate 24,183, forward strand.
AATTCTACCAGGTTTGATATATACATAAGTTTGTACTGGGTAAAGATGTCCGGCGGAAGCATAACGATATTTAGGTAAAGGAGAATGATCAAGTTGAAGCGGTAACAAACAATTTAGAAGTTCGACAAAATTTGCTAAGGGAATAGTATCAGCAGTAAATTGACGATAACTTTGGCGTTGAATGTATGTCTGTAAACGATTTTCATCAAAATCAGGTAAGGGTAATTGAATAAATGATTGTGTTGCTTCGACTTTCCTTAATCCTGGTTGTTTCAACCTAAATTCTAGTCTTTCCACAGGATTAGAGATTAAATTCTCAGCTTGTTTATCTGCTAAAAAATCAATTTGTTGGGGAGGATAGAGAGAGTTTTCAGCAACTACATAAGCAACTAATTGTTGGTTTCCTGGTTCTTGTTCCCAAGCCGTCACTACAGCATTACGAATTTGTGGATGTTGAATTAAAGCGGCTTCAATTTCTCCGGCTTCTATACGATATCCACGTATTTTTAATTGAAAATCTTCTCTTCCTAAAAACTCAATATTTCCATCTGGAAGATAGCGGCCTAAATCACCTGTGCGATAGAGGTTTTCCCCTGTTTGGGGATGGGTAATAAAACTAGCTTTGGTTTTTTCCTCATTCCGCCAATAGCCTTGTGCTAACCCGATACCACCAATATATAATTGTCCTGTCACCCATACCGGACAAGGTTCTAGCATCTCATTCAGCACATAAAAACGCTGGTTTTGCATTGCTTGACCATAGGGGATACTTTTCCATTCTGGGTTAATGTCTGCAATGGGATAGAGAATAGACCAAATAGATGCTTCTGTTGCACCTCCCAAACTGATTACTTCTACTCCTTCTTTTAAAGCCTTGATGCGGGGGGGTAAATCGAGGGGTAGCCAGTCACCACTTAACAGCACTAACCGCAAACTTTGGGGATAAAGTTCTGGTTTTTGGGTTACATAATCTACAAACAACTGCATCAAAGCGGGTACAGAGTTCCATACAGTCACATCATAGTCTGTTACTAACTCCGCCCAATGTGCAGGATCTTTAGAGGCGATCGCATCGGGAATCACAATTGTTCCCCCAGCCGCTAATGTGCCAAAAATATCATACACCGACAGGTCAAAACTTAAGGAGGAAACCGCCAAAACTCTATCTTTAGACCCAACTTGGAAACGTTGATTAATATCAATAATTGTATTTAACGCTCCTCGATGGTCAATCATTACACCTTTAGGTAAGCCAGTTGAACCAGAAGTATAAATCACATAAGCCAAATCTTCCGGTTTTTGCACAGATTCTAAAAGGTGATCGGCGGGCGTTTCCCTATGGGACGCTACGCGAACGCCATCGCACTCATAATTTAATTCTGCGGTATCTAGACAAATGCTCTCAATACCTGGGGGTAACTCTAATCTTTCCCGTAACCAGGATTGAGTCAACACCACCGACACTTCACTATTAACCAATAAATAAGCAATGCGTTCTAATGGTAAATCTGGGTCAATGGGTAAATAAGCTGCTCCTGCGCTGAGAATCCCCAAAACCGCTACAACCTGTTCCCAGCCTTTTTCCATCACCACCGCGATGAGTTGATTAGGGGTTGCACCTAAATTTCGCAACCGATGACCAACTTTATTCACACACCGGGATAAGTCTTGATAACTGAGGGTACACCCAGAACTGATTACAGCCACTTGATCAGGTTGTTGTTGAACCTGCTGTAGAAATCTGGTGTGTAGCAGTCCTTCAGGAATGGGGTTTTCTGTGGTGGGAACTGGTGGTAAGGGGATATTAATTTGTCGTTTTGGACTTTGCCAAGTTGCTTCTTCTGTCGCTAAACAGGTGAGGAAATGACAATAAGCGCTAAACATATCATCCAGCATCCCCGCCGGAAAAACCTCATCCACAGCATCCCAAATTAAAACTAAAGTTCCTCCATCTTCATACACTTGATGGTCTAGGATCACTTGGGGAGTTTGGCTAACACTATAAACCAACTCACCAAACTTATTTAGGGCTGATGTTGAGGCAATGTCTTTTGACCCCAAGTTGCTGGTAAATACCACAGGCATAAGGGCATTACTACCCCCTCCCTGAATTTTGCTCCACTCCCGCAGGACTTGTACCCCACTGACATGACTATGATCTAAATCTTCCCAGAGTTGCTTTTGTAGACGTTGAGCACGGACTGCAAAGGGTGCAACTTGGGAGTTATCCACAGCTAACAAAGTTAAAGAAGTGAAATCTCCCACTATTTGATCAACTTCAGGATGGAGAGGTAAACGATTAAATAAAGTTAGATTGAGGGTAAAGTGCGATCGCTTGCTCCAAACTGTCAACACTTCTGCAAAGGCAGCTATCAATAGTCCTGAAGGGGTCAAATTAAATCTACTAACCCGTTGTTTAAGTTGTCCCCAAATTTCCGGCGCTAGTTTTTCAGTCCGACGGGTGAAGCGGGGTTGACAAATCACCGCTAAATTTTTACATAGTGGTAATTCTGGCGCTGGTGGTAGTTGGGGAATGCGATTTAACCAATAATCTAGGGAACGCTGGTAAACTTCGTAATTGGGTAAAGTATTAACAGCTAAAACATAATCACGGAAAGAGATTTGCGGGTTTTTCAGCACCACATCAGGATTTTGATAAAACTCGAATAACTCCTGGAGGATAATTTCAATACTGCGTAAATCAGCAATTAACGCATCAAAACTAATGTGAATCCTGACTCGTTCCTGGTCTAACCAAGAAGCACAGATTTCATACAACGGCCATTGATTACTAGGTATAACTTGATGAGAAAGGCGATCGCGTACCTGCTGTAATTTCCTCACAACTTCTTCCTGACTTTTTCCTCGTAAATCTTGAACTGCAATTTTAAAAGCCGGTACTTGGTCAAGAATTTGTTGCTGTCCGTCATCCCGCACAATCCCTCGTAACATTTCATGACGGTCAATGACTTTTTGCCAAGCTAAATTATATCTTTCAATATCTAAATTTAAACAATCAACTTCACCATAAAAATGAGTAGAAATATTTCCTAATTCTAAATCACTATTACGACCAATCCAGTAAGCTTGTTGAACATCAGTTAGGGGAAAAGGTTGATAACGTTGCTCTGGCAGTGATAAAATTACAGGCAGGGAGTTAATTGTATTTTGTGCTGATATAATTTCCGTTTCTTGATTGTTAATTAAACCTGCCAAACCCGCTACAGTTGGTAATTCAAGTAACTGCCCTAGAAGTACCTCTACCCCAAAAACAGCACTTAATTTAGCAACTAATCTCGTAGCCAGTAAAGAATGTCCTCCTAATTCAAAGAAATCATCATCAATTCCTATCGGTTCTATTCCCAAATGCTCTTGCCAAATATTAATAATTTTTTCCTCAACTGCATTTCTAGCAGGTACATAAGGATTATTTAACTTAGGTCTGGGGTGGCTTTGTTGAGATGTTTCAACTTCTTCTACAGCTTCTATAACTTCAACTTCTGCTGCTTTAACCGATTCAATTTGATTCAGAAAATCCCGATTGGAGACAAAAACTTGAGTTAAATTACTGCTCAGAATACGGCTAAAAATATCAACACCTTCTGATGGTAATAATCCGCCTGATAAAAAGTTCGTTTTCTGCACTTCTGAATTATTTGTTTTCATTTAATTTCCTCAATAGTTATTAGTCATTAGTCATTAGTCATTAGTCATTAGTCATTAGTCATTAGAAAATTTATTGTTATTTCCCCCCTGCCCTTTGCGGCCATTCCTACTTCTTGCCAAGCATCCCAATTAATTGCTACTGTAAAAGTGGCATCTGTGGAAGTTTTGTAATGAGCAAAGGCATCTAAAAAGGCATTAGCACCTACATAATCTATTTGTCCTA
>DATGXB010000201.1:0-12023 GCA_035299225.1 Nostocaceae cyanobacterium
CCTGCCCCTCTGCCCCCTGCCCCCTGAATCTACAACAACGACATCTGCTGATTAGGTGGCTTAAATCCTAAATGCTTATAAGCTGCGGCTGTGGCTGTGCGTCCGCGTGGAGTGCGGCTTAAATAGCCTATTTGCATTAAATAAGGTTCATATACTTCCTCAATGGTTTGGGTATCTTCTCCCGTAGCTGCGGCAATGGTTTCTATGCCCACAGGCCCACCGTTAAAGTTTTCGATAATCACACTTAGCATCCGGCGGTCTGTCCAGTCTAAGCCGCAGGGATCAACTTGAAATAAATGTAATGCTTCTGCTGCCAGTGCTTGGTTAATATCTCCTGCTGCTTTTACTTCCGCATAATCACGAACACGTTTAAGTAATCTATTGGCAATACGCGGTGTACCCCGTGAACGTCTGGCGATTTCGGCAGCACCATCTTCTTTAACAGGGGTTTTGAGTAATTCTGCGCTACGCAAAACAATTTCTGTTAATTCTGGAACTTCATAAAAACGCAATTTTTGTATTAACCCAAAGCGATCGCGCAATGGGGAAGTGAGAGCACCAACACGGGTTGTCGCCCCTACTAATGTAAATTTATTTAAAGGTATGCTTCTAATGCGGGCACTTGAGCCTTTACCCACCGTGATATCTAAGCGGTAATCTTCCATCGCCGGATACAGGATTTCTTCTGTCATCCGCGATAAACGATGAATTTCATCAATAAACAACACATCGCCAACTTTCAAATTTACCAACAATCCCACAATATCGCGGGGTCGCTCTAAAGCCGGGGCACTGGTAATTTTACAATTTACCCCCATTTCCGAGGCCAAAATCATCGCCATCGTAGTTTTACCCAAACCAGGAGGCCCATACAGTAACAGGTGATCTAATACTTCTTTTCTTGATTGGGCGGCTTTGATGGCAATTTCTAGCACATCTTTTAAATCTTTTTGTCCAATATAGTCAGCAAATCTTTGAGGACGGATACTTTCTTCTTGCTTACCCTGTTCATCAATGGCTGCTTCTGGCTGCAAAAGATTCTCATCATTGGCTTTGGGCTTTGTCTGGCGTGGTGCTTTTGGCTGTTCGTTGGGTTCCGGGGCATCTTTTTTAGAGGAGATTATCGCCATAATTTCAGCTATACACCTTAACTTGTAGACTGTTTTCGTAGCGTTTACCCTGTAAAACTGAGGATGAAACAGGAAAAGCAAAATTTTTAGTTTCTAAACAGGCACAGGGATTTAAAATTTAAGTTCCGAACAATTACCAGGAGTGTGAAATTAATTATGTTAGCTAAAAGGATCTTACCTTGCTTGGATGTCAAAGCGGGCAGAGTTGTTAAAGGAATTAACTTTGTTGATCTCAAGGATGCGGGTGATCCGGTAGAACTAGCACAGGTTTACAACGATGCTGGGGCAGATGAGTTAGTGTTTCTGGATATTACAGCTACTCATGAAGATCGGGGGACAATTATTGACGTAGTTTACCGCACGGCTGAACAGGTCTTTATTCCCTTAACTGTGGGTGGTGGCATCCAAACCTTAGAAAATGTTAAAGCTTTGTTACGAGCCGGGGCTGATAAGGTTAGTATTAATTCTGCGGCGGTACGTGATCCAGAGTTAATTAATCGGGCAAGCGATCGCTTTGGTAATCAGTGCATCGTTGTGGCAATTGATGCCAGACGGCGAATTGATCCCCAAAACCCTGGTTGGGATGTATACGTGCGTGGTGGGAGAGAAAATACAGGTATTGATGCCCTCAAATGGGCGGAAGAAGTAACTAAACGTGGCGCGGGAGAATTATTGGTAACAAGCATGGATGCAGACGGCACACAAGCCGGTTATGACTTGGAGTTAACACAAGCGATCGCTCAAGCAGTGGAAATCCCTGTAATTGCTTCCGGTGGTGCAGGCAACTGCGAACATATCCATACTGCTTTAACTCAAGGTCAAGCCGAAGCCGCACTACTCGCATCTTTATTACATTACGGTCAACTAACTGTGGCAGAAATTAAAAATTATTTGCATGATCGTAATGTGCCAGTCCGACTCTCTTAATCTAGTGCAGCGACCAGCTACATTACCTCAGACTAGACACAGTTGCCCCAAACAATGTTAATATTAGTTTACTAGTATTAAGAAATATTAACAAATTATGTTGATTCCTATTCTATTATTTGATGTGGCGCTTGTAGCTTGGTCGTTACACCTGATGGAAAAAGCAGTGGAACACAAGGAGTTTTCCTTAATGTTGGCTGGTACCTTAGTCGCTCTGGCGGCTGCTGCCATGCTAGTAGTCTATTTCCTGATGGGTCATTGCATGAATTATCTATTACAGGTTTCTTAAGAAAAAGTAAAACTTAGTTAAAAAACTTTTTCAGAAAAATACTTGACAAAAGCAATAATCAGGGCTAATAATAGTAAATGCATTTCCTGGGGTTATAGCTCAGTTGGTAGAGCACTTCAATGGCATTGAAGGGGTCAGCGGTTCGAATCCGCTTAGCTCCATTTTCAAAAAATCAGTTCAAAGAATCGGTTCAAAAAATTGGTTCAAAAAATCGGTTCAAAAAGTTGGGAAACATACTGATACCTTATTATTGTGTTTCACCCATGTAACCACCTGCCAGAAATCGGTATTTCGTTAATCCCAATGTCCCAAGGTGCACCATGATCTATGGGAGGACAGAGGCGAATAATCGCTCTAGGTGAAAAACCCTTTAACTTTTTGGCAATATCAGGAACAGCATTAATAATGTGTAAATAGGTTTCAACTTCAGGACACACAATAATTAAAATCAAGTCACTAGAATTGATTTGAATGTGCCATTGACAATGAGACAACAAAGCGCGAATAATTCCACCACAATTTGCATGAAAATAGCTGCTCACAACTACCTCTAAATTCTCCAGCAGCATCTTATCTGCGTGTGTCAGCCGTGATGGAGGTAAATCATCCGGGTGAAAATTAGATTTTGTCATCATAGAAAAACCTGAACATAAAAAAGAATGGGAAATTGAAGAGGAATTTCCCATTCCCTGAACATTAACCAATCTGTAAGAGAAAACAAAAACTACACTCTCAAGTTAAATCTTGTCAACAGTGACAAATCAAACCTTATTTCTTCTTATCACCACCCGCAACAATTTCTACATCACCTTTTTTCACCGCTTCTAACGCTTCACCTTCTAAGTCTTCTTGCTTCTTAGCAGCTTCCTCTTGTTCTTTACCTGTACTAATCAATTGCTCTACTTTTTCATCACTTTCAAGAATACCAAACTCAATTAACAAATCTTCCAATTCATCCATTTCCAAAGGAGTAGGAACAGCCAGAAAGTCATTGTCAATAATCTTTTGCGCTAATGTGCGATATTCATGAGCTTGGTCGCTATCAGGTGCATATTCATTTACAGTCATCCGGCGTAACTCAGCGTGTTGCACAATGTTATTCCGAGGGACAAAATGAATCATTTGGGTACTTAATCTTTTTGCCAATTCACTAATTAAATCCCATTCCCGGTCAGTTTTCCGGCTATTACAAATCAAACCACCCAAACGCACACCACCAGAGTGAGCATATTTGAGAATACCGCGAGAAATGTTGTTAGCAGCAAACATCGCCATCATTTCCCCGGAAGTCACAATATAAATTTCTTGTGCTTTTCCCTCCCGAATAGGCATAGCAAAACCACCACAAACAACGTCCCCTAATACGTCGTAAGATACAAAGTCTAGGTTTTGATAAGCACCGTTTTCTTCTAAAAAGTTAATCGCAGTAATAATACCCCGACCGGCACAACCTACACCCGGTTCAGGCCCACCAGATTCCACACACTTGATAGCCCGAAAACCTTCTATTACAACCTCTTCAAGTTCTAGGTCTTCTACCGCACCTTTTTCTGCGGCTAAGTGTAATACTGTAGTTTGCGCTTTACAGTGCAGAATCAAACGGGTAGAGTCGGCTTTAGGGTCACATCCCACAATTAGAATGCGCTTACCCTTTTCTGCCATAGCTGCCAGTGTATTTTGAGAGGTAGTAGATTTACCAATACCACCCTTACCATAGAAAGCAATCTGTCTAATCTTTTCGTCAACAGTCATGGTTTTGTCTCCTAAAAATTGTGAAATTGATGTGAGTCTGCAAGTGTGAACTGGATGTAGAACGTCATGGAGGTGCCCGTTCTACAACGAAAGCTGTAGAAATGAGAAACATAATGTAAATAGAGGTAAATCTTTGGTAGTGAATAGTCAGTTGTCTTTTCCCTATCACTGACAACTAACTATAAAAATATTACTGAATCAAATTATGATTTTTAGGTGTAGAGACATTCCATAGAACATCTCTACAAATAACTAAAAACTCGGAAAATGGCTACAGAAGGATGAGGATTTATGAAAAGATTCCCAGACCCAAATATCAACCAACCTTGCAGGATGAACTTAATCGGAAAATGGCTACAGAAGGATGAGGATTTATGAAGAGATTCCCAGACCCAAATATCAACCAACCTTACAGGATGAACTTAAATAGTTGCCACTACTTCCCCAATTTTGCTGATATCATATCCGCCTAAGACTTCTAACTGCGAATGTACCAGCTTATGTCCCAAAGTACCGAGCAATTGCTGTACTGGTGACTCCTCCAAGTATTCTTTAAGTATTACTAAATCGTATCTTGATTGACGCAGTGGAATAAATGCTAACCCAAAAGCCGCAGCGACGGAGGCTGTACTGATACCTGCATCGGCAATACCAGAGGCTACAGCCTGAGCGACATCTTGGTGACTTTGGACAGTCTGATCAAATCCCTTGACTAAGTGAAATGGAATCTGCTCTTGTTGCAGTGTTTGTTCTAAAAGTAAACGACTGCCAGAACCCGCTTCCCGATTGACAATTTTTGCACCTATATCTACTAAATCAGTGAGGCTGTTAATTCCTTTGGGGTTGCCACATTGCACCATGAGACCTTCTTCCCAAACTCCCAAGGTAATGATAACTGCTGGCTTTCCGGCTAAGACTTCCCGCACAAAAGGAGTATTATAATCTCCGGTTTTTGGATCATATAAGTGCATCCCGGCAATGTGCGCTTCACCTCTAGATAAACTGTGCAGTGCTGCCATACTGTTGGCAAAGTGAAAGTGAACTCTTAGTTGAGGATGCCAGCGTTCGGTAGCTCTAGCCCAAAGAGAAATGACAGGTGAGCAACCAGCAATGACAACTGTATTACTGAGTGTATTTAGATTGTCATCTAACAGACGAACCCGTAGTCGTTGTTTACTAGTCTGCTCTTCAGCCTCACTCTGGGGGTTTGGCAGTTGACTGAGATCAGAAAACCCTTCTAGGAGGACTGCTTCACCGTCAGCCGGAATCAAGTCTTGGCGAAAAGCATCTTTGCCAATTAAAGGATAAGCTATCCATTGACCTGCTACTTTAGCTAAACTGACTCGCATTTGTTGCAGGTGTGGAACGGGTTTGACAAGTTTTGCTTCGATTTGCGGTAAATCCTGCTCTAACCAGAATAGATCCTCTACTTGACAGCCTAATGCTTTGGCTAGGCGGAGGGAAATGGCCACTGAGGGGGCATATTGTCCTGATTCTACACCGCTAATGGTTTGGCGGGTAACACCAGCTAAGTTAGCTAAATCTTGCTGACTCATCCCCAGCCGAGTCCTAATTGACTTCAAGTTGTTACAAAGATCACAATCCTGCTTCATTGGCTTTATTTCTAAGCTTCCAAAAGCCGTAGCGGATTTAACTAAAATCTGCCAAGGCAAAAGCACTGTAAATGTATAACATTTTTGCTAGTAGCGTTTCTGTGCTTTCGCTCTCTTGATTCCCTCTACAAATACAATAACACAACTCCTGCAAATTTTCTTGCGAATCGCAAAAAAATTGGCGAAAAATCTATTTTATTCGGTTGGTAATTGGTTGAAACTCTTTCTACATCAGCGATTCATAAATTTTATGAAGTTAGGCATAAAGTTGGTATTTCCCAGAAAATTTACCAACTAAATTAGTAAACAGTAGCTAATAATACAGTTTTTACTACTTTTTTCAGTTTTGATAGTTCCTAGTTGAGCATGATCATTAGTGAAGAATATACCAGTTGATCAATGCAGAGATATTTACTCAAAGCTGGTGATGGACAATTTCTTTACTTGTGGTAATTAGTAGCGAATGTACAGAGGAAAGATTTGGTAAATAGTCATGATTACTGAAGAAGAATTAGCGCAACAATTTAACACTATTATCCAACAATGCCATCCACGAGCTTGGAAATTATTACGTTATTGTTATGTGAAAATAGTTAATCCTTACTTGATGCGATTGGGCGTTTCACCATCACTATCGTCTGCGATAGATGTTCGCTATGTAGTTGTTTATTGCCATCAAAAAATTTTCACATCTGTGGCAGTAGAAAAAGACTTGCTTCGAGAGGTGGCTAAATATTTAGGATTAACTGAAGTTGTTTGTTTTGATGCCTCTCGGATTCTGCGTGATCCTCAATCAATTATTAAGGAATATCATCCCCAGTTATGGTTAGAGCTAATATGGATTGCTACTCAAGAAATATCTTCCTAGTGCAAGAAGGCAGGAGGCAGGAGGGAAGAAGCTTGATTAAGTAGTAATTTCCAGGTTTTTCAACTGGATGATTATTTCCGCCAGGCTGCACTAGTATAAAACTTTTACTAGGTTACTATTTCCTAGCGAGAAAGCACAAAAATTCATGAATTTTTGTATATTACTTGCTAAAGAAAATATGTGGAAAATGATAACTACTCAACTACAAACTATATAAAATTTGTATGGGGTGAACGGTTATCAACTAAGACTATCTGTAATTTTGGCTTAACTAATAACTGCTATAGGATGATTTAGTTAATGCCAGTGTCTTGTTCTTTAATCCGAGGATGAAATACTATGACTAAACCCTATCTATCTCCAGATGATTTACCTTCTTACAGAACAACTCAAATTAGTGAAGTATTACTGAGTCAACTGGAAGAAGTCACTAAAAAGAGCTTTTATCAAGCTTGTGATCATCAGGTGCGGATTGTTTTATCTAGCTGTCATTGGTACTTCAAAGTTAATAGTGGTATTTTAATTTTAATGATGGTTTGTCATGATATAGAAAGTTATCAAAATATCATGATTACAGTTCCCCATTTATCTGAGAAGTTAAAACGGTTTGCTAATAAAGCGCAAATTAGCATTAGTTCCCCAGTTAATAACGGTATTCCCTGGAATATGAGTGTTGATGAACCCTGGACAGGGGAATAATAGGTTAATTATTGACAGAACGGCACTGGAAATTATTCCAGCTTTGATTGAAAAAATAATCAAATCAGTCGCTATTTCAAGGGATTTTAGTTTTCTGATAATTAGCTGTAATTATAATATTTCTGCTAAATCTAGCGACACAGGGAAAATTTCCAGCATATTAGATACAGATTTCTCTACTATCCTACACAGAAAGGGGGGAAATTTCTGGCTAAATCTGATTAAATAGTAGAGAAATCTGATATTAAGACTAGTCTCGATCAAAGTTTATGTATAGCCACTGGCATTATCCCAAAGTAAGAAGATTCTTTTTAACAGTTTTGTAGAGAAGTTTGGAAATTGATCATACGGCTTTTTCCAAATTTGTATACTTCCAAAGCATCACTGTTAAAAACGGTAAATATTAAAACTTTTGATTTTCCAGGGCTTTTTTTAGTCAACAGCAATTATCACATCTGTCGCTTTAACAATTGCATAGACCTGTTTACCTTCAGACAGTTGTAAATTACTTGCTGATGTTTTAGTAATGATTGAGGTTACTTCTACTCCTGGTGCAATTTCAATTATTACCTCTGTGTTAACTGAGCCTTCTACGACTTTTTTTACAGTGCCTTTGATGGCATTGCGTGCACTAACTTGCATATTCAGATGACTCCTGATTTTTAATAGCTTACTTTTAAGTAAGCTTTATTTGTTTTTGAGCTTACCATTATATTTTTTTGTGATTTTGTTTTTTAAATATTTCTTAATATAAGAATTAATTTATATTTTGATTAATCAAATGAGTTTGTGTAGAAGTTAAGTGATAAAACAATAGAAAATATTTGTTAAATTTTATGGTGATGCTTTTGCAGGCTTGAAAAGCAAATATTCTTTCATGTTTTTGCTTATAAATATTTAATTTTAGTTTCGTAATAAAGTATTATAGTCATCAGTGATTTTTTGCTTTGCAGTTAGTTACATTTAATACTTTACCAACTTTGTTGGAATACGCTTAAAGATGTATTCTAGAAATAGAGTAAATATTTTCAAAAAATTTTGTTACAAACACATTACTTAAGGTTATAATACCAACTAAGTTGGAATCAGTAGAAGATGCAGCGATTTACAGTTCATCAGATCCACATAGGTTTGAATATTGTGACTACATTTCAAATCGTAGTCCAACTTTAACAAAACAAATTAATTTTTTATTCATCTCAGACAATTATGCCGCAAGATTTATCACCGCTTTGGATATCGTTAAAAACCTCATTACTTGCTACGGTTATCACCTTTTTTGTAGGGATTGCAGCTGCTTATGGGATGCTGGGATATCGTGGTAAGGGTAAATCCTTAATTGAAAGTTTGTTTGTTGCACCGATGATTTTACCACCGACAGTAGTAGGTTTTATGTTGTTGCTATTGTTTGGGAGAAATGGATTTATCGGTAAATTACTAGAACCTTTTGATTTGACAATTATCTTTACTTGGTATGGTGCAGCTATTGCTGCTACAATTGTCTCATTTCCATTAATGTATAAAACTGCTTTGGGTGCATTTGAACAGATTGATATGAATCTGTTAAGAGTAGCTAGAACTTTAGGTGCAAAGGAATCTAGAATTTTTTGGCGGATTGTTTTACCTTTAGCACTTCCAGGAATTTTAGCTGCTACCACCTTGGCTTTTGCGCGTGCATTAGGTGAATTTGGTGCAACTTTAATGTTAGCGGGAAATATTCCCGGACAAACTCAAACTATTCCTATGGCTATTTACTTTGCAGTAGAAGCTGGTGCAATGGAAGAGGCTTGGTTTTGGTCAATTGTGATTATGGTTGTTTCTATTTCAGCAATTGTTGCTGTTAATTTGTGGCAAAGATGGCAAGATAGAAATAAACAACTAAATCCAGGAAAAAAAACTACTAAATCAGAAGCAGTGGAACATAAAACCTTTTTTCCTGTTCATGGTTCTAACTCTGGTTTAATTGTAGATATTGAAAAAAATTTATCTAGTTTTCAGTTGCAAGTATCTTTTAACACGGATAACAAACCTTTGGGTTTATTAGGGGGTTCTGGTGCGGGAAAAAGTATGATTTTACGTTGTATTGCAGGGATTGAAACACCCACGAAAGGACAGATAATTCTCAATGGCAGGGTTTTATTTGATTCTGAAAAAAAGATTAATTTACCAAGTCGCGATCGCCGTGTGGGTTTTTTGGTGCAAAATTACGCGCTGTTTCCTCATCTGACAGTGGCGCAAAACATTGCTTTTGGCTTGCCAAAAGGATCATCTAATCTACGTTTAGAGGTAGAAAAGCAGCTAGTAGATATGCAATTGGTGGGATTAGGCGATCGCTATCCACATCAACTTTCAGGAGGACAACAACAACGGGTAGCATTAGCTAGAGCATTAGCCAGTCAACCGGAAGTATTACTGTTAGATGAACCATTTTCCGCACTAGATACTTATCTGCGAAGCCAGCTAGAACAACAAATGTTAGAAACACTTGCTGATTACCCTGGTGTAACTTTATTCGTTACTCATAATATGGAAGAAGCTTATCGGCTATGTCCAAATTTATTAGTTTTAGAACAAGGTAAAGCGGCTCATTATGGTTCTAGATATGATATTTTTGAACAACCCGCAACTTTAAATGTTGCTCAAATTACTGGTTGTAAAAACTATTCTCGCGCTGTGCAAATATCATCACAAAAAATAGAAGCACTTGATTGGGGTTGTACATTACAGGTGTCAGAATCACTTCCTAATGATTTGTCTCATGTTGGTATTCGCGCTCATCAAATTATTTTTGCTAAAGATACTCAAAAAGAAAATACCTTTCCTTGTTGGTTAGTACGTTCCAATGAAACCCCTCACTGCATGACTCTATTTTTAAAACTTAATTCACCAGCTAATCATTCTCATGATTACCATTTACAAGCAGAAGTATATAAGGAAAAATGGTCAACTTTTAAAGATCAATCTTTTCCTTGGTATATAACTCTAGATCCCGCACAATTAATATTTATGCAATAGTAGGTAGGAGTAGAGAAAAGATGATTAATTAGATTAATGGTGCTAATAAAGATAAAAGAACTGAGTTAATAATTGCCAAGGCAATCGAACCAATTAAAGCACTCCAAAAGCCATGACGTAATCTAAATCCTGGCACTAAAGCAGCAGATAAAGCAAAGATAATTGCATTCAATACAAAGAAGAATAAACCCACAGTCAGAATAATAAATGGAAAGGTAAAAAATGTCAAAATTGGCAGTAAAATAGCATTTAAGATACCAAAAACTATGGCAGTAATAGCTGCTTTACCAAAGCCATCAATTTCTATTCCTAATGTGGGTATTCTGGAAATAATCAAAAAACTCACGGCTGTAACTAGCCATGTAATAATTAGGTCAATCATGAAGAATTTTATTTTTATTGGTGTATTTATATCTAGTTTATAATCTATTTCAATTACCAGTTCTCTCTCAGGTGTGAAGTTGGTACTAAGTAATTAGATATAAATTAGCTAGTTGAATAAATATTAATCTGAAAAAATTGGCGATGATAGAGTGAAAATTTCTTGCTTTTGATGACAAGGTTGTGGTATAGTTATAATTGTCAAGTTACATAATGGAAACATAAGCCACAAAAAATAAATAGTCAATATTCCCATTATATAAATATACCATCTAGCGTCCCCCCTGTAAAGTATTTAATCATAAATTTTTAATCGCCAATTATCATAAATCAAAGATAATTCTCTATACTTGCATAATAGATAAACCAAAATTGGCGTTGCATAATTGCGGGATGATTTTTGAATGTAGAGACGTTCCATGGAACGTCTCTACAAGGGTTTTGGATTTATGCACAATGATTTTCATCCCTAAAATCAGCAACGCCCCAAAACTTTTACATGGAAGAAATGGCGCAAACTTGTAACCCTACAGGTGTGTGAATAATAACAGATTCCACGCCAAAAACTTGAGCGATGTTATCAGGTGTTAAAACTATTTCTGGTGTGCCAACTTCCCAGAGTTGACCTTGTTTTAATAAAGCAATGCGAGAACTATAACGGGCAGCTAAATTTAATTCATGTAAAACTGTGACTATAGTTAGTTGTTGTTGTTGTTGATTAAGATTTTGCAGTAATTCTAATAATTGAAGTTGATAATTAATATCTAAGTAAGTTGTCGGTTCATCTAATAATAAAATTTGGGGTTCTTGGGCTAAAGCCAAAGCTAAAAAAGCGCGTTGTCTTTCACCTCCTGAGAGTTGTTCGACTAAGCGATCGCTCAATTTTTCCAGTTGCGTTTTTTCAATTGCTGCCTCAACTTTTTGCTTATCTTCCCCAGTTAATTCCCATTGCCACCAAGACTGATAAGGGGTTCTACCTAAACTAACTAATTGCCGCACAGTTAAACCCACAGGAATAGATTGCTGTTGAGGTAATAAAGCCAATTTTTGAGCAATTAAATTTGGTGGTTGTGAATGAATTGCCTTACCATCAAGTAATACAACCCCCTGTTGTGGTGAAAGAATCCGACTAATTAACTTTAGTAAAGTAGACTTACCCGAACCGTTAGCACCAACTAAACTCAACCATTCTCCGTTGTACAAAGATAGATTTACATCTTGTACAATTGGCAAAAGATTATAACCACCTGTGAGATTTTGTAATTGTAATAGATTAGTCATTAGTCATTAGTCATTAGTCATTAGTCATTAGTCATTAGTCATTAGTCATTAGTCATTAGTCATTAGTC